>JANPNP010000483.1:0-5707 GCA_031427535.1 Bdellovibrionales bacterium
ATCGTATTTTTTCTGGGCAAAGTTGCGATGTAAAGTTTCTAGTGAGTTATTATCCGTGGCTTCGACGTATTTTAATTCAATTCCTAATTCTTTTTCTGCTTTTTTAGCGCCCTCGTAGGCTGAGGTGTTAAATGACTTGTCATCTTTGCCACCTTTATCCAATACCAGGCCAATTTTAACAGCGGCAAAACTGTAACTAGGCACGAACGAAAAACAAAGAATCGAAAATGAAATCGAACGCATTAATAAAACTAAACTTTTCATTGGGGCTTTTCTCCTTTAGTGGCGGGGAACACAGTACTTTTAGTCCTCGTTTACTCTACTTAAGTCATTGAATATATTAAGATAATTTAATTTATACGTTTTATGTTCAGGTTCAAATTGAGTCAAGATAAATTCTATCTATGGGTGATAACGAAGTATGGCGAAATCATTGTAAGCGCGAGAATTGTTCAGTAAAGTGTGAACATAGGTGGAGCTGTCTTAAATTACTCTCACAACTAACCCGCCTATGGATAGGCCCATACAGCCAAGAAAGGTGTAAAGTATGTCAAATTCAACAGACACAATTAAACTTACAGCAGGACATAATTTCGATATGGAAGACTTAGAAACAAATAACCAAAACCGTTTTTTGCTTCAGGATTTACCTTATGAGGTTGTCTCATATGAAGAAGGGGAAACAATTTTTAAAGAAGGCGACACCACCAAAGGGCTTTATTTAATGAAGTCTGGCTGCGTGAAACTTTTTGTAAACCGAGATCGGAACCGCGGCCGCACGACCTCTCCCGAGTATGTGACGAAGTTAGTTTCGCCAGGTGAAGTTTTCGGTTACAAATCTTTGGTTTTCGATAAGCCCAATCAGGCGTTTGCTAAAACAGTCCGTAAGACGACAGTTTGGATATACAAGCGCGAAGCGATTATCCAGCTTTTCGCGTCTTGTCATCCGTTGGTTAGAAATGTGCTTGAACAGGCGGTGCTAGATATTAAGTCGTTTGAAATCACAAGCCAGCTGCATTATTTGGCCAGCGTGCAAGAGCGAATTGCGTACCAACTGGTTCTTCTTAGCGACCGTTTCGGAGTACCATCGCCGCGTGGTGGGACGTCGTTAAACTTGAAGCTAACCAGAAATGAATTTGCTCAGCTGGCAAGTACGATCAACGAATCGTTATCACGCCATTTAACGGAATTTAAAAACGAGGGTCTGATTGATCTAAACGGCAAAGAAATTATTATTCTTGACCGCGACGGCTTAGCAGCCAAATCCGGTAATTTCTAGCTGTTAATTTTAAAAATGGTATTAGACTTTTCTTAATCTGCTCGCGTATATCTGATCTTTCAGGCGCAGCAGATTAAGGAGTATTTTCTTGAGCGAATCATACACGTTCCAACCCATCGGTATTTTAAAATCATGCTATCCTGATAAGTTCGGCGTTCCCCGCCAGCCTGGCATTGTAAAAAAAGTGTATTCCGAATTGAAATTACGATCAGATCTGCAGCCTGAATTAGCGCTGCAAGGTTTGACGGGGTATTCTCATGTGTGGTTGCAATTTGTTTTTCATCTGAACACGTCGGCCCGGTATCACGCTAAAATTCATCCGCCACGGCTAGCAGGTGAAAGCATCGGAGTTTTTGCTACGCGGTCCCCGCATCGGCCTAATCCGATTGGGCTTTCGGTTGTGGAACTGGTAGAAATTAGAAATGACGTTTTGGTTTTAGCAGGCGTTGACCTTGTCGACGGCACCCCCATTTTGGATATAAAACCGTATTTGCCAGCTTTCGAAAGTATTCCAAACGCGACCGGCGGTTGGATGGCGACTGTCCAAAAAAATGACGTTCGAGTTAAATTTACGATTGAGGCCTTAGAAAATTTGAAAATTTGGATGAACCGCAGCGGTCGCTTAGAGCTGCAAGAGGTTATCGAACAGATCATTAAAGAAGATCCAAGGCCCTTGGTTTACAAAGGTTTTGAGTCTGAAACTTCTCCATATCGAAATAAACACGCTTTTAGATTATATGACGGTGATATTCATTTCGAATTTCTTTCAGAAACAGAGGCCTCGGTATTTAATATACTTTTTTAGCATGGTAAATTGCGTATTCTGAAGGGCTTACACGGTAGCGAAAAAAAATGAAATGTGGTTAATTAATAGGGAAGTTAACCGATCTTTCAGGGGAGTGTCCGATGCAAACCAGTTCGTCGAACCAACAGTCTACTTTACGTAAAGTTCCAACATTAAGCTTAGGATCCTACACCCATGGATCCGAAGCCGATAAAGTTAAATTTATCGAGCAGCTATTTATAGGAATGAAAGATTACGGATTTATTATTTTAAAAGATCATGACGTAGCCCCATCGCTACTAACTGAGGCGTATCAAGTTTTGGAAAAATTCTATTCTCTGTCCGAGTCAAAAAAATTGTCCTATGTTTCTGAACTTGGCGGTGGCCAACGTGGGTACACTCCGTTTGGAAAAGAACACGCGAAAAATTCATCGGTAAAAGATTTAAAAGAGTTCTGGCACGTTGGCCGTGAAGTGCCCGATGGTCACGTTTTTTCTAAGTACTATCCCAAGAATATTTGGCCGGATGACACGGTCGCAGAATTTCGCCCGGTGTTTGAAAAATTATTCAAGCAGTTGGAATTGGCCGGTGTGCAAATGATGGAAGCGCTTTCCTATCCGCTAGAGGTAGAAAAAGATTTTTTCAAAAAAATGGTTACTGAAGGTAATTCTATTCTTAGACTTTTGCATTACCCACCAATTCCTGAAGGTGTTGATCCGCGGTGTGTGCGCGCAGCAGCCCATGAAGACATTAATTTTATCACAATTTTGCCGGCAGCGACCACTTCAGGGTTACAGTTGCAAGATCGCGATGGCACTTGGTTAGACATCGAAAGCGATTACGGAACGTTAATCGTTGATGCGGGCGACATGTTAGCACGAATCACGAATGATCTTATTCCATCGACAACCCACCGAGTGATCAATCCGCAGGATGGAAAAAATAAATCTAGATTTTCAATGCCGTTCTTTATGCATCCGCATCCTGAGTCCGTGTTAAGTTGCTTACCGTCGTGCCAAGGTTCCGGAGCTAAGTATCCAGACATAACGGCTCACGAATTTCTAATGCAAAGATTGCGCGAAATTGGTCTTATCAAGTAAGATCGGAAATTATGCGAGCCAAAACCTTATTAGCTATTACGGTCACGTTAATCATTATGGCTTTTTTCTTTTTTAAAGAACGAGCTGTAAGCCCTTTGGAAGTAGCCGAGGCGCCGATACAAACTGACTTGGTGGCAAAGGAAGCTGACATTAAATCTGAATCCAAACAGGTGATTGCAGATCAAGCGGCAGACACAACGTCAATAAAAGAAAAATCAGATCAAACTATTACGCCTGAACAAATGGAACAAATTGAAGTCACATTTTCTGATAACTTAAAGCAGTTGGGAACCTGTTTAGGAATTCAACCATCTGTCGATGCAGACAAAATTGCGCCCTCATTTGATAATTTAGTTTCTAGTTTAAAGCCCGCTTTAGGCGAAATTGTCGTGAAGATGGATGACTGGACCCAAAATGATTTTAGATACGATGATGGTTCGAAAAAAAGAATTCGCACTGAAACTGAATATTTAGATACGGGTAGCCCCGTGCGCCGGGCCCAATTGTATAAAATTAATGACCAAGGCATGCCCGAATTGCAGCCCTTAGCAACAGATGCGGCAACTGATCCTAGTGACGAATTTTTAAGTACTCTGCGTGGTGAAGGACAAGAAACCTTAGAAGAAAAGGGCGGCCGCGTTTATTACCAAGAGGGTGAAGAGCTGGTGCTGGTCGAGCGCAGCGGAAAAGTACAGTCGTTTTCATTGTCTAAGGGTGAAAAAACATTTAGCTGCACGGAAACTGATGCCACGTCTGCAAACTGTCAGTGTCTTTAATTTTTATTTGATGTTTATTTTATAAATTTCAAAACAGCCATTAGCGGCCGGTGGTCTGAGCTGGTTTGCTTTAGAACTTCAGCATTCACTATGTCAAACCCGCGAACATAAATATGATCTAGGATTTGTTTGCGATTATCATTTACTGGATTTACATGAACAAGTTGCAGGGCCTTGGTTTTTACAGCTAGAAATTTCTGCCGTGAAGGGCTCCAGGTATTAAAGTCGCCAGCCCAAATGACCGGTCCTGGCTGCGTGGCAATATAGTCTGCAACTTGGCTGATATGATCTTTAAAAACGTTGTCACTTACAAAATTTATAGCATGAATATTAACAATCAAAACACTGCCATGGCCCGGAATATCGACCCTTGAAACGCCAGATACTTTTGGGGTGTTGGTGATGGGTTCTCGCCCAGGCGAAACCAAAATAACATCATTCATTAGTTTAAAGCGGGCTGCATTTTTCACACCGGTTGCTTGATTTTTTTCGGTGCAAAAACTTTTGAAAAATGAAAAGGAAAAAGGCATTTGTTGTGCGAAGGTTGCCTGCCATTCAGACGTGTGCACGGCCTCTTGAATCATCATGATATCGGAAACTTCAGACAACTTTTTTAAATCCGAAAAAAGATTTTCTCTTTTGTACTTGAACACATTCCATACAAGAACTGTAAATTCGCCAGATTCGTTCGGGCGCATTGTAATTTGATTATCAAAATTCAACACATTTTCTACATTTTCTTGGCACAATTCAGAAGTATTTGCAGAAAAAGCGGAAGTGCTTAAAAGTAAGAAAGAAATTAAAATAAAAACTGAAGCTTTTAAGCGCATTGGCGGAAGTATAGGATACTGTTTAAAAATAAACCACTACGCGGTTTTTTGACACATCAAATAAACCGCGTTAAAGCTTCCTTAAGCGAAACGACCTGGTGCTGGGATTGCCGTAACAGAATCCTGTCATTAGCAATGACATCTTCATCAGCATTTTGTACAAATTTTTCATTACCAAGCTTACCAGTTAATAATAAGACATCCTTTTCTAGCTTTTCAATGGTCTTTTGAATTCGCTTAATTTCTTCGTCGAAATCGACCAAACCGTCTAGCGGAATAATTACTTTCACTTGGGCTTCTCCCACAGCGATCGGAGCAACAGCACATTTCATCATGTCGCCGTCCGCACCAATGTCCATAGATTCTAAACGTCCGATCGTCATTAAAGCGGATCGGTTATGGCTTAAAATTTTCTGCACATTTTCTTGTGAAACCCCTAGGCGAATTTTCAGTTTTATTGCAGGACTGATTCGGTTTTCGCCGCGAATATTTCTAATTGCTGTGATGACTTCTTTTACGATATCAATTTCGACTTCGGCTTGTTTACTAGCAAATGATAAAAATGCTTTATCATTTTCTGGTGTTGGGTACTGATCAATAATGCAGGCTTCTCCTTTGATCGGAAGGTTTGTATAAATTTCTTCCGTTAAAAATGGGCAGAATGGATGCATCAACCTGATCGTACGATTTAATACTTGTGCCATTACCAATTGGGTTGCTTGCTTTTCAGTGGCATTGGACGAATTCATGATCGGCTTCGTAAATTCAATATACCAATCACAAAACTGGTTCCATACGAATTGATAAAGCGCAGTCGCTGCTTCTGAAAAACGTTCGGCTTCAAGACAATCGTGAACTTGTTTTTCAACTTCAGCTAATTTTGCTATAATCCACTGGTCGAAAACTGAAATCTCGGTTTTGCTAGGCAAAGCTCTTAC
>JANPNP010000484.1:0-2005 GCA_031427535.1 Bdellovibrionales bacterium
AAAGCAGCGCGAAGTAAAACCACAAGTTGATATTCACACGTTAAAAAATGGCCGCGAAATTGTTGTACTTGCTAAGGGACGTTTAGTGAATTTAGGTTGTGCTACAGGGCATCCGTCATTTGTCATGAGCAACTCATTTACAAATCAAGTGTTAGCGCAGATCGAACTTTTCACAAACCGTGACAAGTACAGCCAGATCGCCATTTACCGTTTACCAAAGCATCTTGACGAAAAAGTTGCGGCACTTCACTTAGGTCAGTTAGGCGTGAAACTTACGAAATTAACTGGCAAGCAAGCGAAGTATTTACACACAAGCGAAGACGGACCGTTTAAGCCGGAACACTATCGTTACTAGTAGTTAAGTAAATTATAATTTAAGTAAACCGAGATTAAGGCTTCCCGATAAACGGGGAGCCTTTTTTTATTTCTATTTTCTAATTAGCAACAGGCTGCAGGCATGCCGTTACCGACTAATGCGGCGTCTGGTGCACAATCAAATAGTCCGTAATGGGTTGATGTTGAGCCTTCGATTTTAAAATGTTTTCCGTAGCGCGAATCTTTTAGCATGCTCGCTGTATTGCTACAGACTAAATGGGGCTGTCCTGATTTAAATAAGTGATGATCATCCAACATGAAGGCATGTGGGTATTCTGGAATTGTTCCTAAGTAGTAGGCCACTTGTCCGTAATCCTCACAGCGATCTTCTAAATCCATTTTAAAAGCGCGAATTGTCATGGAATAAAAATTAACCATACCAATTTTTCTTTGAATGTCGCCAGATGCTAAATCTAATTTAGTCTTGGATACAATTCGAAAATCTGAGCAATTATTTTTAGCCATCATTCGGCGAAAATCTTCGATGTAAAGGGCGCCGCCCAAGCATTCACCTAATAATACATGATCCTGCGCTAGTGGTAGTGGTATGCGGCGATCCGCAAACACATCCGAAAAATAAAGTTCACCACCTGGTTTTAATACGCGCATGATTTCTGAAAAAACGCGTTTTTTATCAGGTGATAAATTAAGGACGCAGTTTGAAGTCACAACGTCGATCGAGCTTGATGCAATTCCTGCTGTTTCAAGGTCTTCGATGTAGCCTTGTTTGAATTCAATGTTAGGTGATTTGTAGCCGTATTTTTCAGTGTGATACGGTAAGTGCTTACGTGCAACCGCCAGTTGTTCGTTGGTCATATCGATGCCAAAAACTTTTCCTGATGAGCCAACCAGTTTTGAAAGTAAAAAACAATCCCTTCCCGAGCCCGAACCTAAATCTAAGACTGTGCGGCCATGTAATTCTGGTGGAATGGGCGAACCACAACCATAAAATTTTTCTTGTACTTCTTCGTGAATATCTTTTAGTAGTGGGCGTAAATGGGCCGGCATTGCTTCGGCTGTGCAACACGCACTGGTTTGTAGATCTTGATTCGTTTTCAAGAATTGTCCGTAGTACGATTTAACACTTTCAAGTGTTTGCATTTCTGTTTGCATGGTAAAATCCTTTTTTTAGTAGGCCGTCTGCTTATTGGTGCTTCTCTATTAAAGCGACTTTCGTACAGGTGATCAACCGCTTATTTTAAATAGAGCCGTCGTTAAACTTAATTTTACAGCAGTCTAGACTTAGGGTCTTATCGTGCGGGAAGAATTTATTTTTTGCAGTTAGCCTGTAATTTATAAAATGTCCCTTTTTTTGTCCCTCAATTAGCCCGGCAGATTTTAATGACTTCAAGTGGTGGGATAGTAGTGTTTGCGAAATTGAGATGTTATTTAGTAGTTCAGTTGCATTCATTGGGCCAGCTGTTAGCAATTGAAAAATTGTCAGGCGGGATTCGTTACTAAGAACCTTGAATTTTGCAGCCCAGTCTTTAGTCTGAGCGGGATTCAGCTTAGTTATAACTTTTTTATTTTTCACAAACTTCATAAAAAAAATTTAGCAACAAACGTAAACACACACACTAGGCGCACTGAATCAAAAAAAGCAAATGAGTTTACAAACTTTTTATAATCG
>JANPNP010000485.1:0-4155 GCA_031427535.1 Bdellovibrionales bacterium
AATTTCACCCTATGGCTCTAATAAAATTCGCGCAATTAAAAAAATTCAAAAACTATACCTTTGGGATTGGTCTGAAATACGGGAAATTGGTCCCCGATTTGAAAACATGGTTGCTAGTCATTTGTTAAAAATGTGCCACTATCTTGAAGACACCGAGGGTGACAAATACGAGCTGCGCTACCTACGAGACACTGATCACCATGAAGTTGATTTTGTTGTTATAAAAAACAAAAAACCACTTTTTGCAGTAGAATGTAAAACTGGCGAGACCTCAATTTCTAGATCAATCAACTATTTTAAAGAAAAACTAGATATACCGGAATATTACCAGGTCCACCTAGGAACAAAAGACTACGGCAATCCTAAAAATGGCCGCGTACTTCCACTTAAAACATTTTGCCAAGAAAAAAATATGGTTTAGATGGACCCTGCCTTGTGTATTCACCCCTTTGGCCTGCAGCATTTTTATTATTTCCTGCCGCCCGCCATACGGCCAGCTAAAATCTGGTACTTTGCTTGCGATTTTTCGCCCGTGATCTTCAACTGATTTGCCCGCACTGCCGCAGCCAAATCCCGGCTGGCCATGGCCGTTGATAAGCCAGGAAATAGCGCCAAATACTCAGACCTAGAAAAAAAATCTTCATTAAACTTAGACACGGCAATTAAAATACGGTCTTTTCCAACAATTCGATTTGGCTTATAAGATTTTTGAAACTCAAGCAAGGCCTGTAATATAAGTTCCAAAGAAAACTGAATAAATAAAGTTGAATCGCCAGCTTTATCGCATTTTTCTAGAACCTGATAATACTTTTTTTGATTTTGGTGAATCAAAGTTTCTACTGGTATGAAGTGAAATACCGCAGAGTGCTGCATAAGTAACAACTGCTGCCACAATCTACCCATGCGCCCGTTCCCATCTTCAAATGGGTGAACAAATTCAAGCTCATAATGAAAAACACAGGCTTTAATTAAGAATGATTTTTCCCTGGAGTCTGGCTCCAGTTACCAGATCAAAAGCTAAAATTTTATGAGCTTTCTTTAAACTGGTATCAAAAATAGATGAATTTAATTGGTACGGTGGTTTTGTCCGTTAGCTAAAATATTTGTAAGGCTATTCTAGCTTACCTGCAGATAATCGAATCCCATGAGGTAGCATAACCAAAATGGCATTGTTCAAAATTATTACAACCTTCGCAAACAGGTGGTGGTCCGGTCCATCCTTCCGGTGTCGTGCAGCCCGCACCCACGCCATTGACAGGAATCCGCCCATGGTAACTTGCTCGGACCATGATTTTATTCGTGATCTCTATAAAAGAAAAATCATCGGAACACTGGTCTATTAATACAGAAATGTGCTTAGCAATTTTTAGCGGCGAACTCGGCTACACTCACTGAGAAATTTATTTTTTTTTCACTTTCAAAGTCCCCCAATATTTCATTTCGGATTTAACAAATTCACAGAACGGAATAACATCTAAATTAGTAGACGCTGCTTCTAATGAGTTAAGATACTTTACTCGCTCTGAACTTCTAATTACTGTCCAATTATATCCGCCTGAAATTAACATTAAATTCATGATGAAGCGGCTAATTCTACCATTGCCATCTGCGTAAGGATGAATATAACCAAATATAAAATGTCCTAATATCGCACGCACGGCAGCAGAATCTTCTTTTTTTAAAAGTTTTTGTAGTGTTTCCATACAATCCAATACAGCATTTACTGGTGGTGGAACGTGTCTAGATCCGCTGATATAAACTTGATGATTTCTATAACCAGCTAAATGTTCTGCTTTTAAAAGATGTGCTTGTACTAATGGAGTAAATAAATTTCTATACCACGTCTGTATATCATCTGACATAACTAAGGCCGCCTCAGTCTCATCTAAAATAACTTTTTTTATACTTACAAGGACTGATTTGAAAGCTATAAGATATCCTTTAGCAGCTAAAGCATTTTTTTGTTCGGAATCTGTTTGAATTTGATCGGGACTCCACTGTCCTTTTATAATCCTATCAATTAGATCTTGTGTTACTTGGTAGCCCTCTATAGATAAAGAATGATAAGCATCTTCTCTGTATAATTCTTCTATTCTAGCTATGACAGACTTAACTGAAGATCCGTTACGCTGTGGTTTGGGGAAATTGCTAACGATGTCGGCTCTCATTTTATTCCATAGCGCTTCAATTCTTCCAGCATATGGCGATGTTAATCTTTCTATTCCAGTAAGACAGAGCGCTGCTTTATTAAAGGGATTAACTAAATTAATTTGTCTTCCTGCTGCAGCAAAATCATCAACTATTTGCTGTGATCTTTTCATATCACCTAATTGTCTATATCCTCCGGCTATTCTTTCTGCCGCTGCAATAAGAGTTTTAGCTAGCAAAACTCTTGATAGCTCTGCTGTCGATGGTACTAACTTCATACATATCTCGGCATTCAAAGAATATTCTTTAAAATAGTTTGGCGTTGCTTTACATAGGGCTTCGGCTAACGGGAATGTATTTATTCCTTCATACTTATTAAACGTCTCTGGAAAACTATTCGAGTCCATATAAAAAAGCACAGAAGTACCGTGCGGTAAATTTATCGTTTGATTAGATTTTTTCTTCGTTAATACTATAATCTGCCGAGATATAATATTCTGTCCCGAAATCAGATTTAACGAAGATTCGGGTGATAAACAATAGTCCTCTTGAAACCTATCGTCCAAATACTGTTTAACAAACCCCCAGTAACTACTGTACCAAAGCGTACTTGTACCCTTGCCTGCCGGATTCGTTAAAAGATACCACCCCCTGACAACTTGTTCTAAATAACCAGCCTTAATAAGTCTTTCTCTAGCCCCCCTTTCGATATCAGCAGATCTAACTACATGTTTATTAGAAGCCTTTTTCGCAAGTCCTAAAGATTCACCTAATATTTCATGGCCTAATTTTTTAGTTTTTTGAGATTTTTTAATGTTGCCCATAGCACACCCTATTTTAAAATAATTAATTTAACTCTAATGTTTTATAGATTTTAATGTATCATATTACTAGATTTTAGTGTAATGTATTACTAGATTTTAATGAGTTTTTTAGAAATCTTACCAGCTCAAAAGTTAAAATTTTATGAGCTTTCTTTAAATCGATTTCTTTTAATGGATTAAATTTTGAAAGGTCATCATAAACTTGAATTGCATTGGTAACTTCGAAAATTTCTTTTTTTGAACCGATAACTTTTTTGTTTTCAAGAATGGCAGTGATATTTTCAATGGAAAAAGAATTTCCTTCGATGGCAAGGCTGTGGTGAATCGTCTTAATCTTATTTTCTTTGCGCAACTGCACGGACGGGACAACTAATCCGACTGTACTTAACTCGCCTAGAATTTGTTGTAGGCTTAAGCTGATATCAAAAATAGATGAGTTTAATTGATAATTGTCACTATACTACCGGCAGATAACTGAATCCCAAGCAGTGGCATAACCAAAATGACATTGTTCAAAATTATTACAACCTTCGCAAACAGGTGGTGGTCCGGTCCATCCTTCCGGTGTCGTGCAGCCCGCACCCACGCCATTAACTGGAACCCATTGTGCGGGCCAGTGCTTTAAAAATGGTGATGTGCCACCAGGGCACCCCGGATTTGCGCCTGAATAGCTTGTTAAAGCTCCGCCCATTGAAGTCCAATTAGTACCATTGCAAAACACCGGCGCATTCGTACCAAAATCATAGGCAAATGCACCTTGCGGACTGCATAGGCCACCAGTGCTTGCCGCGCCAGGTTTTATTGTTCCCGTGGCCTCAATATTTCCAAAGCCTGGATCGCTGTATAAGTTGCCAGTAGTAATGCCACTGGCATTAAAATTTCTTGGAGTGTGTGTACCGTTTACGAATGCCCCACTTTGATTCAGCCGAAGCCATCCAAGGTTATCTGAAATGGCATCTTTCCCGTTCATTGCTAAATTTCCTGCTACGTCTAATTTCGTTACAGGAACCATTGTGCCGATACCAACATTGCCGTTTGCCAAAATTGACATTTTATTAGTTGAAACGCCGCCACCTGCCACAGTCCAACTTGTCGATTGGCCTGTGGCGAACCGTAAATTTGCTTCCTCACCGGCATCGTCTCGGCGCCGACCACGATGATGCCCAGCGTCTGGCAGCCGATG
>JANPNP010000486.1:0-2751 GCA_031427535.1 Bdellovibrionales bacterium
GGACAGGCCTGGGATGATGGTGATAACGGTGATTTCGTAAGGAAAATTCGCGAAACTGCACACGGTATAGATCCCGCACTGTCGACTGAGTTCGGAAATATTATTTTTGAAGGTAAAGCACCAAGCGCTTTACAAACGCGGACTTTGTTAATTATTTCGAAAGCTAATTTACGAGTCACACAGCCTTTACAGATTTTACGTGATGCTATTACCTCTTATAAGCGCTCTGGAAAACCCGATGATTTTGTTTTCGAGTATAATAATGTACAGGATCTAACTCAGGGCGATCTAATCGAGCGAGTTGGCTCTGAAACCTCTTGGCAGAAGCCAGAAGCAGCGCCAGCCATGGTTAGCGCAAATGATATTGCAATAAAGAAATGCCGCCAAATTTTAGGTTGGAGATGTACGACCGCTTTGTATCACACGACAGAGTATGCGAGAAATTCGACCGATAAAACTCAGTTCTTAGTTTCGTTTACTTATGATTTAACTAAAAATGCAGATCACCCAAAATTTTCGTCATCACAATCAAAAAATCAGATCGATGGAACCACATCTGTACTGATTATTAAAGAAACTGCGAACTGGTTACTGGTTTACGGAACCGACCACCGCTACAAAATCGATAAGCAGTCGTTCACTAGCGTCGTGCAGAAAGAATTCCGTGAAGACACCGAACGCTTAAGGCAGCGCATTGCTACGGATCTAGGAATACCTTTAGCAGATATTCGGTAACTAAGTTGGGTTTTGCATGATCAGCGTTCGCGTTGGGTAAGCAAAGTCCATTTGCATTTGTGAAACCATCTGGTGAATCAAATGCAAATATTTTTGCGCAGCTATGGTGTCATCTTCATGCTCTTCGACGTGAAAATGGAAATTGACTGAAATATTTAAACTAGACTCTCCGAAACCGCTGAAGGTAATTGATATGCGTTCGCGTTCCACTTTTGGATCTTGCAGTAATACACCTTTTAAATTTTCACACAGTTGTTGAAGCTGCAGTGGCTGGGCTGCGTACGTTAAGCCTATAACGTGGCGAAAGCGAATCCAACCATTTCGACTGGTCAGATTATCAATTTTTTCTTTAGCTACGATCTGATTTGGAATAATTATCAGCGAGTTATACAGCGTGCGAATACGTGTTGAACGAAAACCAAGTTCTTCGACGAAGCCTTCCGTGTCACCAATTTTTATGCGGTCGCCGATTTTAAAAGGACTGTCTAATAAAATGGTGATCGTACCGAAGACATTGGCAACGGTGTCCTGTGCTGCGAACGCAAGGGCTATACCGCCAATACCAAGTCCCGCAAGAAGTGCCGTTACGTTGACGCCAAAATTTTGCAGCGCAATTAAACACCCGATAATAACTACGAAAACTTTTATAGTTCGACTAGCAAAGTAGGCTAGTTGATCGTCGATCATCGTTTTAGCGCTTTTTCCCCACTGATGTAGCAGTTCCCCAAAAGCTTCGGCCGCTAGGTAGCAAATGCGAATTAAATAAAATGCCAAAATTACTTTGAAGAATAATGTTAAGTATTTTTCTAGGTTCAACGTAAGACTTAACATTTCGATAAGTACGTTACCTAGCAGCAAAGTTAAAATCCAGCTGATGCTTTTTTCAATTTCTAGTCGCAGAAAAAACTGCATAAAGGTTTTATCTAGTTTGTAATTGCGGTTTAATTTTAGTTTGGCTATGCACCACTTAAGAGCGACCTGAAAAAAATAAAGACCAATAAAAATGCAAACGATGGCAACCCATTTCCAGTTGGGTATTAAGAATGAAACCTCTTCAAATAGACTTTCCATGATTATCCTTTTCCGTGGATGTACAACACAATGGCGCCCAAAATAATGCGGTAGATCCCAAAATATTTAAGGCCATATTTATTCAAAATAGTTATAAAAAATCGAATAGCAATTACGGCAAACACAAATGATAACAACACGCCAAGGACCAGATCAAAAGACTGGCTAACATCCAGCTGTGCCCGAATTTTCCAAAGCTTATAAAATGTGGCGGCACTTAAAGTTGGAATAGCTAAGATGAAAGAAAATTCAGCCGCTTTCTCTCGCGTTAGACCGGCCAGCTGGGCCCCGATAATAGTTGCGGCTGAACGTGAAACACCAGGAATCAGTGCAAGGCATTGCAGAAAACCCCACAAGTACAGATTTTTTTGTTGAAAGCTCTGAGTCCGTATTACGTTTGAAAAGTGAATCCACAAAAAGCAAAACAACGCCGCCGGCTATAAGTGCCCAGGCCACAACAACAGTACTGTCTAATAGTTCGGTTAAATAATCCCTCAGTAAAAATCCCAGTACGGCTGCTGGTAAAAATGCGACGAACACTTTTTTGTAATATTCAAAATTCCATTTTAACCGCGCTCTGTATAAAACAATGACAGCCAAGATGGCGCCGAACTGAATTATAATTTCAAATGCTTTTAAATATTCTGAAGGCGGAATTTCTAAAATAGCCGAGGTCAATATAAGATGGCCGGTGGAAGAAATTGGTAAAAATTCCGTAAGGCCTTCAATGATAGACAGAATAAGAATATGAAGAAATGGCATAGTGCCATAAGGATTTGTCTAAAAAGGTTGCTACTCAACCCAAGTCCGAGCGCGTAAAATAAATTATTTTGTTTTTATTCATTATTTAATCAGGTTAGGATTTTTTAAGTTAAAAGTTCCATTATGGAACTACCTAAAAGCACCAAACAGTTTTTCACGGAGGAAAACTTATGAAAAAAACCG
>JANPNP010000487.1:0-2861 GCA_031427535.1 Bdellovibrionales bacterium
ATTAAGTTATGAACCTTCCAAAACAAAAGTCATCGAATACCGCAGGGCTAAGTATGGTGTTGATAGCGGTGATTACGAGAAAACAGCACCACCTGTGCCATCGATTATTCCAAAAGGAATTGCAACACCAGAGCTTGTGGCGTCGATTATTTCAAAAAAATATGCTTATGGCATGCCACTTTATCGTCAGGAAGAAATGTTTTTAGAGCTTGGTGTTCATATCCCTAGACAAACAATGGCAAGGTGGGTTGTGCAGCATGCAATTGCCTGTCAGGGCGTGTGGAATATTTTAAATGATCGATTATTTGAGCAAGATTATGTATCTTGTGATGAAACACACACACAAGTATTAAAAGAAAAGGGTCGCACGGCGGAATCAAAATCTTGGATGTGGGTGCGCTGCACGCCGTCTGGAGAAAATAGAATTATTTTATTTGATTATGATCCGCATAGGTCATCAGCGGTAGCCAAGAAATTATTATCTGAATTAAAGGGATATCTACAAGTTGATGGCTATGCGTCTTATAATATTATAGAAAATCAAGAATTTGTAATTCGCATTGGTTGTAATATGCATGGTCGTAGATATTTTGAAAAAGCAAAAACAATCGGTGCAAAATCAGGTCAAAGTTTAGCAGAAATTGGTTTAGGCTTTTATAAAAAACTTTATGATTTAGAGGAAGAGTTTAGATCACTAAGTCCAGAGGAGCGTTATCAAAAAAGAATTGAAACTCACAAGCCGATTTGGGATGAATTTAAGTTGTGGGTGGATAACAATCACAGAAAAGTTCCACCAAAAAGTAAAATTGGATCAGCCTTTAAATATTTTTTATCAGAATATGAATACTTAATCGGTTATTTAAAAGATGGCCGTCTAGAAATGGATAATGGTTTTGCAGAGCGAGCGATCCGAAAATTTGCGATCGGCCGCAACAATTGGATGTTCGCTGACACCGAAGCAGGAGCTGAAGCCAGCTCCATGTTTTACAGTATTTTATGCACAGCAAAGATTAACGGCGTGAATACCTATGAAGTGCTCAAGTATTTATTTACAGAATTACCAAAAGCAAAAACTCTTGAAGACCTTGAATATCTTGCGGACATTATTATGGGGATTAAATTATTACCTAGCAAATAGGTCTGATGGATCGCTTACGTTAGTTCGACGCTCTCTAATGTCAGAAAAGTGTTTCTAATTGCGATTTTCGAAATTGAGGTGACCAACAGATTCTCAAATTAAGTTACAACAATTTTTTGTTAAAAGAATAAAGCTTCATCTTGATACGCTGCCATTTTAAGAAATAAAAAAAGCTAAAGTAGATTGCTATACGCTCCGAAAGCATATGGAACCAATTCATTAACGTTGTACGTTATCGGGGGACTCTATGAAATTAAGCCACTTACTGCTGGGCATCCTACAAGTATCACTTTTCTTTGGATGTACCTCAAAGGACGACTCTAATTCCCAATCCTCTGTAAAAGTAGTTATAGACGGTACAAGCCCAGATCGTTCGTTAATTGAAGCCAATAAAGAGATTGTTCTTTTAAAGGAACGTTTAAATGCAAACCCCACATACAAACTCACAGCTAGTGACATCACTCTTTTGAAGTCTGAAAATATCTTGGCGTCAGATTCAGATGTAAAGATGTGGGTGAAATAATATGAAAATCACAATACTAATTATTTTAGGCACAATTTTATTTTCACTTAGTTCATTCGCAAAGTTGAATCCTAGTTATTTTGGGTCCGCGCCAGATCGTGGAATCATAATTACTGTCACGGCAGACAAGGACAAATATACTGACAGTGACATCGTAAAGTTTTCTGGAGTAATTAAACTAGTTGGTAAGAAAGCTGATTCGAAAGACTCAAAAAAATCCACTTTACTTGAAGAGTTCAAAAAATCGGGTCTTGAAATTGTAGGAACCTTTCCAAGTGATGCGGTCGAAATTACAAGCTCCATGTCTTTTACAAGTGTAAGCGACGCCGAAATTAAGTTTAGTTACATTTCAAATTCGGTTTCAGCCTCTGACTTGAATCTGTTTTCAGTGCGAATTTATAACAACAAGAAATCCAAAGAGCGAATTTCAGAGGTTTTGAAGGTCATGTCAAAACTTGAGCTTCGTAAAGTATCAATTGATCGATTAACGGAAGATGTGAAATATGGCAGATGGTCTGATGCATCAAATGAACTTTTTTTGGTTCTCAAAAGTGGCTTAGACTCGGTACTTAAGAAAGCTGATACCAATCTTCGCGCAGACGAAAATCTTTTAGCAGAGCGAAGATACGCTTTACAGGTCGGAAGCCTTCCGTCTGCTCCGAACCTTAGTTCGGCACTAATGAACAAGTACAAGTTTGCGATCGCCGCTAATCCCGGTTCAGTGTTTTCTGGTAGGAGTTCACAAGTTCAAACGACGATTAGCAATCTTCGAAAAGTCAGTGACGACTTCGAAGACGATATTGATGACGACGGTGAATTCAAGATAGTTCAGATTATCTTTAACGGAAAAATTGTTCACACCAGCGCTCCGCTTCAAATACTAAATTCAAAATCGTATGTTTATTCATTTAATGCAGAAAAGTTGGTTTCTTCAAATCCAAATTTCATATCAGCAGCACTGTACAAGTCGAAGAATAACGTTATCAACAAAAGAATTGGCTGGGTAACTTCAGATATAGTTGTTGTGAAAGATATCGCGCCGCCAGTAATTGCCTCTAACCCATGCTGGACGGAGCCATGCGTCTGGCCCGGCGGCGTCAGCCGGTGGTCATCACGCCCTTCACCCTGGCGGGTGCCATGGCCCCCGTGACCATGGCGGGGGCTGTGACCCTGTCGTTGGCCGAAGGTCTCGCGGCGGCG
>JANPNP010000488.1:0-10828 GCA_031427535.1 Bdellovibrionales bacterium
CCTTACTACTTACTTCATCGATAGTAATTTTAGTTTTTTTAGCCATTCGCAAAAGATACCACAAAAAGGTACCTGCTCACTTTCTGTAAGGCGGCGCATTACAGAAAGTGAGCAGGTACCTTTTTGCAAGGCAGCGCATTAAAAAGGGGAACTCTGTAGCTCCCCTTTTTCGGTAGATCACTAATTCAGTTTGTAGAAGACTTTAAACGTAATCGCCTTTTTTGATTTTTTCTAAAATAATTTTTTCGGTTTTGATTGGATCACGCGGATCGACCGAGAAGTAGCTTTGCTGTTCACAACGGATTTTTTCTTTAATTAACCAGCGTAAAATATCGGATAAGTTTTTATTTTTCTTGTCGCGAAAGAAGGGATCGTTTTCTAGCGCATCCTTCGCCTTCTTTAAAGCGCGGGCCTCTTGTGGATCGGATTCTTTCACATTGTAATGTGGCAGATCGTATTTTTTAACATCACCTGGTAACACACCTAAAAATCGCACGTTCGGCGCCGAAAAATCACCGTTACGAATCAACGATGCTGCAGATCCTGCTTTTAAAGTACGGAAAATATTTTGCATTGTGTACGCATCTAGATCACCGAAGAAATACATGGGTACGTCTAATTGATCTTCGATCAATTTACACCACCCACGAACACCGTTCGATGGAACACCCTGCGCGCCCATAAGGATACAATTATTACGCTTTGTAAATCCCATGGCCTGTAAGGTTCCCGCGGTTCCTTCTGATTCCACCACTAAGCAAAAATCAATTTTCTTTTTTGCTCTAAGCTTCAAAGACTGCGGTTTATTTTTTGGCTGAAACGGTGATGTACCCAAAGTCGATAAATCGACATTCGCTTTTGTTCCATCAGGCAATGTTTCCGTAACTAATAACTGCTGCGAATATGTCTGTCCGCCGCGATCATTGGCAAAACAATTTAATTCTTCGCGGTAAACTTCTAACATATCACCGATAAAATCGATGATCGTGTCCGAGTCATCCTGACCGTCGAAATCAAGCGGTCTGTAGCGCGAGTTTCCTTTAATAAGGCCTTTACAGATGTAGTACAGTTCACGCTTCGTATTGACAGCGCCAATATCTAAATTACGCAGTAGAATTTCAAGCATGAAAACCACACGAGCTAACTTTTGTACTGAAGAAACGTTCAACTCGGTACGTACGACTTTATCGCCCGGAGTTAAATAACCTACTTTTGAATTGTACTCAGAATTATCCAATGAAGTTTTGACAGCTTCTAAGTACGGACGCTTCGAGTTTTCAAGATCCTTTAGCATTCGTTCAGCTAAATTTTTTGCTTCTTTAGGAATATCTAATCGCAGTTCGCGAATTTTTGACAGGCCGGCCATATTTATACCTTTTCCTTCTTGCTACTACTTCTTAGGTTTCTTTGTCACTTTTTTGCTTGGTTTTTTAACTGAATCAGGGTCTGCAGAATCGTCACCGGCATCCTCAATTATGGTGTCATCTTCTAGATCGACGCCCATTTTCTTAGCCTCTTTTTTCTTCTGCTCCGCTAATTTAGTCTGTGCTTCCTCAAGCTGATTTACGGCAGCCTCAGAATCGCGCCCTAATATTTTCTTTAAGCCGTCTTCAGCTTTCTTTCGGCGCGCATCGTTTGCGCCTGCCAAAAGAACTAGTTTTTCAACTAGAATTGGACCGAACTGCTCTATGTGGGCTAATTTCCGCTCAAGATCGGCTTCTTTCATTTCGTGCTTGATGTGACGAGAAAGTTTTTGTCCCGCTTGCATTAAAGCTCTACGAATTTCTTCGACTAATTCTTCAGAGGCATCGATCGTTTCTTTCGACGCATTTTTAAATTTAATGAACGGAGATACAACTGAAACTGCAAAAACATAAGGTCCTTGCGGTAGTGATTCCTTTGGCTGCGATAGTCCGTAAGATTTCCAGTTTACGCTTTCAATTGCCCAGGTAATCGCACAACCTGATTTATCAAACTGTAACGGAACGCGATTTGCGAATCGTAAAAGTTGTACTGGAGTGCCTTCTTCGCCGCGATTGATAAATCGTGCAAGTGCAACTTCAACGACGACCGGTTTAAAATCACAAATAGTAGGTTTTCGTGTTACGACCGAGAAAAAATCGACTTGGCCTAACCGGTTGATAGACTTAGATAACGAATCTTCGCCGACAGTTAAAACCGATTTTGTTGACGGAGAAATAAGAGTTGTCGCCTGTACGGCTTGAAATACTTTTTTAAAGTCTTCTTCATTTAACGAAGTAATTGGTTTTTCGACCAAGGCCTTCGGCATTCCGGATTTAACGAAATCAGTGATCGATTGATCTGATACCCTTGAAAAACCAGTTTTTAAAAATTTAGCAACGCTGACTTTTCCGTAAAGCGTTGCATGCGTGATAAATTCACCTAACTTGAAGGTATGCGGGTGCGGAAGCGTTGCTTCAGGAATATCCGGTGATTCATTGCTAACTCGGTCCGTTTTTTGCCAATCTAAATCACCCAATTTAAATTTCATTGTCACATGGGGGTTCAATAAGGCCGTGCCTTCAATGTAAGTTTGTAAACCACCATCACCGTTTAACTGAATGCGCCCGTCCATTAAAAATTCAACGCGAACGCCACTGACTTTGTTTTTCCAGTCGATCATTTCCTTATTCTTTACAATGCCTGTGTTGGTTTTAATATCGACGTCAACTTGTGCCGAAATTGCTTTTCGCATCGCCTTTGTTTTGGAAATAACTTGTACGCCCTTTGCGTTTGTCATTTGCGCCCAAGTCGTAGCCGCAGAGATTCCTATACCCTGTTGCCCGCGCGAACACTGCCCGCGTCCAAATTTTGAAGAGGCCAAGTATTCGCCGAATACTTTGGCCAAGTTTTCAGGATCAATCCCCGGACCGTTATCTTCGACGACAATTTTTACTAAATCCGTATTCTTCGTTGAACCGTTGCCAACTTTTATAACTTCAATATCTAAGTCTGGTAATATTCCCGTTTCTTCGCATGCATCCAATGAATTATCGACGGCCTCTTTTAGGGTCGTTAAAACGGCCTTTAACGGGGATGAAAATCCCACTTGCTGTAGGTTCTTTGCAAAATACTCTGCTGTGCTACTTTTGGTGATTTTGCTCACGCGGGGATCTCCTTAAATTCACTAAAATTTTACCGAAAAATACATCGTTTTTTGCCGTTTTTACCCCTTTTTTGAAGCAAAACAGCTAGCTTTCATGAGGTATTCTTCGCTGATAACCTTTTCATTGAAGGGGCAACGGTTGAATAAAATCAAGCGGTGTTGTCATTCGCGGCGCGTTAACTAGTGAATATGCTTACTGTGATAGCGAATTGACTGCTTTCATAAAACAGAAAGCTGTAATATTTAGCGAAACTGTTGGCGTTAGACATACAATTCACGACTAGGCCCGGACCAATCAGAAGATCTTTTTTTAACACATTTCTTGTACGATGAAGGCATAAACAAAATAGGGATAACTATGAAAATTATTTTTGTCTTCATCATGCTTACGACTGCACAAATGACCTTTGCCGCCGAATCACTAACCACCAAAGTAAGTGGTCAGTATTCGTCAATTCGAGCTTTAGGCATGGGTAACGCCTTCACAGCAGTGGCCGATGACTACACGCTGATCTTTTATAACCCTGCTGGTTTTGCAAAAAAGAAAAGTAATGAAATTCAGGTTACTTTTGCAGGCGCTGGTGTTTCACCTAAAACACTGACCTTTGCAGACGACATAAAGAAAGCATCGGCCACTGTGGGTACCGAACAAGACAAAGCTAACGCCGTATCTGCGGTCATCGAGCAGTACTACGGAAAATCGTTGGGTGGAAAAGTTCAAGCGCTTGAGATGTTTTGGATTCGAAAAAATTGGGGCGTGGCACTTGTACCGCTAGATTTAACAATCGATATGTCGATGAACCGACAATTGGGACCTGCGATTGATCTGAATGCAAAGGCCGATACAATTTTGGCTTACGGCTATGGAACTGAGTTAAATAAATTTTGGTCCGTTGGTGCTTCGGCGAAGGTTACCCACCGGGTAGCATTCGAGCAAAGTGTTGCAGCCCTTGAACTTGCATCTGATCCCACCATTCTAAATCCGAAACGAGCAAAAGAAGGAAACAATATCGATTTTGATATTGGCGCGCTGTGGACACCGAACTGGTTTAATAAATCTGAGGTATCTACTAAGGACGATAAGCGAACTCCGCAGGCTGAAACACCTAGCGAAGAAAACCCAGCGGCAAAAATGGCTGATCAAGCTGCCGAAACCCCACCACTTGAGATTAAACCAGAACCAACTGTTGAGGCTAACGCCGAAGTTAACACAGAAGCTAAACCCACAGCCAAAAAGAAAAAAGCGGCTGTTGCTAAAACTGAAGAAACGCCACAAGTAAAAGAAAAATTTCCGCTTACATTTGGAATTGTTATGAAGAATGTGCTTGGCGGATCCTTTTCTAAATCTGCACTGGTAAATAAAGATGCGACCGAAGTTCCAAAAAATATTCCGCGCGTTATTGACGTGGGCGTGCAGTACAGTGCAGCGACCTTTGGTGATTTAGAAATCCGTACTATGCTAGACGGAAAAAATATCCTGCATCCGAATGCTAATTTAACAAATACACTTCATGCCGGTGTGGAATTTGATTATTCGCCAAGCGGCTGGTTTAAATCACAACTGCGCGCGGGAATGAATCAAATGTATTACACGGCTGGTGCAACACTACTTCTTGGGGTTATCAATATTGATGTGGCAACGTACGGCGAAGAAGTTGGTACAACGTCTACGAAAATTGAAAACCGAGTTTATGCATTTAAATTAGGAATGAATTTTTAACAACCGCCCGCTACACCAGTTAATTTATTTTTAAAACATGTTCCAACGGCTGTAGGTGATTTATCACCAGCAGCCGTTGCAATCGCAAGGTCTGCACAAAAAGCCTTAGTTGAATCAGATGCTGCATCTAAATTCTGGCATGAACCAGCGTAAGTTGAAATTGCAATGGCGCCAAGATCGGCAGCAGGCAACGTACCAAGAGCAGTTTTAATTTCGGTAGACGTAGGTGTCGAACCTGAGCCAGCTATGTGTGCTTGGACCGATGCTAAAGTTCCTAACCGAAATAAGGCGCTGATTTGCTGATAAAGGGGTACACCTGAAAGGGTGCAGTAATTAAAAGCGTCGTTTGACGTTGCTAAGCTTATCGCGCGATTAGCAGCTACAGCATTGTTTCCAAAACTAAGAGCTGTTACAGCATTTACTGTCGATGAGCATCCGCCGGTGCAAGTGCCTGGGGTTTTTAAACTTTCAATTGCGGTAACGAAACTTGAAGTTGCGCCATAGCCCTCGGATATAAAAACCGCAGCACATCGCAGCTTATTCGCTGTAGGCGACGTGTCAGTGGCAATTTTAGTAACACAGGCTTTTGCAGCTGAAGGCGCTGCGGTGTTCAAGCAAAGCTGTGCGTCTTGTAAATCTTCAACAGAACTTTTCTGACATGAAGCTAATAGTAAAACAGTGGTTACAAATAAGCTTAGTTGCGCTGTGATTTTTTGCATATAACATCCTTAATTTGAATACTATTAGATCGGCATATTTGCGGGTCTAGTGTAACAAATAGGAATTTATTTTTTGTCTTATTCTGAGTCGGTTTTTGACTTCAGCTGATCCATAGCTAATTCAGCACGGGTTTTATAACCCTTTTTAGTGTTGCATTCTTTGCAGCTGGTGACGCAATTCTTTTTATCTGATTTTCCACCCCGAGCAATGGGTATAAGGTGATCCATTGTAAGATCTTCGGCTTTAAACTTTTTTTCGCAGTGATAACACAGGCCTTTTCCGACCAATTGCTTCCACCAAATTGAAACGCGCAGTTCACGCGCTTTCGCTTTTTCAATTTTTTTATGCGATTCACTAGCTGGGGTAAAATAACTTTCGTCAGACATTACTGATCAGATACCGGGTAATACAGTTTATTGTCAAACAAACCCTGGCTAAAATACTGTTTAACTGCGTTTAACTGCAATTGTTTATCACGAATATCACCAGACATATCGTATATTCCATCAGCATAAAGTGCCACAGCTTTGGGGCCGGGTTTCCATAAGCTGCGCGCTAGTAAATTTTTGGATTTCTGTTCGATCCCAACTGTATCCAATATCGTTGGTAGCAGATCGATTTGCTGGGCAACTTGGTTGGAGTCTAAAGTCTGTAAACGGTCTTTGTCAGACATAAAAAATAATATGGGGATACGAAAACGATTTTGAAAATCTGCGCCCACATTTAACTGAGGCCCTGCATGATCGGCAGTTATAATAAACAATGTGTTTTTATACCACGCTTTTTGCGCGGCACAGGCCATAAAATTTTGTAACGACTGGTCCGTGTAATGAACTGATTTAAGTATAGGAATTGCTCCATCTGGATGCTTGTCGATTTCGTGACTTGGAACAGAATACGGTTGATGCGATGACAACGTGAATACGGATGTCATAAAAGGTTGTGGAAACGTAGATAACTTTTCACACGTCCAGTTTAAAAACGGTCCGTCGTAAATTCCCCAAATGCCATCGTCATCTTTGGCGTTTGCGTATTCGTTTTTTCCGAAATAATTTTCGATGCCCGTGCTTTTAATGAACGAATCAAAGTGCATACTGCCATTTTGTGCTCCGTGAAAAAAGCTGGTGTGGTAGCCCTTTTGCTTAAGCACTGAACCAATGCCAATAAACTGGTTTGCGGCAAATTCAGAATTTATAAAGGGTTCTTCCATTAAGGCTGGAACTCCGGCTAGGATTGCGCCAACGCCTTCAATGGATCGTAAGCCATTAGCGAAACTTGTCGAAAATTGCACAGCCCCTGTCTGGCTTAAACTGTTCAAAAATGGAGTAAATTCTGGATCTTTTAACTGCATGTATTCGTAAGAAAAGCTTTCTAGTATGATTACGACAATATTTACGCTTTTTAAATCAGCTGGAACTACGGATTGACGATACTCAGTCCGCAACTGCTTTAGCATTTCCGCTTCTGAAAAGTACTGGGACCGCTGTTCCTTTGGTTTACTTAAACTTTTCATTAAAGTGAATGTCGAGTTTAATACCAGTTGATTTGCAATTGTTTCGGAAAAAAGTCGACCTTCAACGAAGCTGATGGGTTTACTTTGTAATCCGCCACGCACCCCAATAACCATTACCAGTAAGATGATTGGCGTCAGCACAATTTTTTCTAATAAACTTGCAGGATAATAGAGCCTGCGTGAAATAAGAATCGCCGCAAATGCAGCTGCCCCGATGAATAAAAATGTGAACCCTGCCAAACCTAAATACGGAGTAATTAAGTTAGAAACCCCGCCTTCACCAAATAGAAAAAATGCGGATTTTGAAAAACGCCTGCCGGTAAAATTCACAAGCTCGGAATCGACACAATTTAGCAAAATTAAAACCGAGTTTAAAATTGTGAATAATACAATCCATAATCCACGCAGAAATTTTACCTTTTGCAGCCAAAGCAGACCTAAAAAGAACAGTCCGCAAGTAGCTGCAAGGACTGCCAAGTCAAATCGGGCACCCGCAGTAAAAGCCGTGATTAGCTGCGATTTTGTCATAAACTGCAGCCCGGGCCAGTTCCAAATCAAAAACAACACTCGAAAAGTAAAGTAAATGGCAAAATGCAAAAGGAAATACGCTAATATCCACATATAAATTGGTTCTCAGAGTTGCTTGATTTTGAAATATTTGGTACAAAATTCGTTATGACTTTAGAACAAATGAAACAGCGCCTGCAAAGTGCCTACCCGGACTCGAACCCAATCACTGACATCGAGGTATTTGATTTAACCGGTTCAGCCAATCATTGGGAAGTTTTAGTTAAAAGCGAAAGCTTCAAAGGGTTGTCGCGAATTGAACAGCATCAACATGTGATGAAAACGTTTTCGGCAGAATTAAAAACTGGCGAAGTGCATGCCCTTTCAATAAAGACAGTTATAAAATAATTTATTAAATAAAAATTCAGAATCATTTCACCAGGAGATCCCATGTCAGAAGTAAAAGCGAAAATTGAAAACTTATTAACCGATAACAAAGTTGTTTTATTTATGAAAGGCAATCAGCAGTTTCCACAGTGCGGTTTTTCTGCACGTGCAACAGCTATATTGCAAGATTTAGGCGTCGCATTTAAAGACGTCAACGTGCTAGAAGACGAAGAAATTCGTAACGGTATCAAAGAGTACGGCAACTGGCCCACAATTCCACAGCTATACATCAATAAAAAATTAGTTGGTGGCAGTGATATCATGATGGAAATGTACCAGGCCGGCGAACTGCAAGAATTACTTAAAAACTAATTATGTTGTGCAACTTAGCCACTTGGGATCGTAGCCTTCGTTTTTTAATTGCCGTACTTATGCTATCGTACGCGATGGCTGGCGGCCCGGGTTGGTTTTGGGTGGTTGGTTTATATGCATTAGCCACTTCAGGCTGGGGATTATGCCCGGTTTATTCTTTCTTTCGGATCAGAACTTTGCGATGATTTAGTCTATGAGCACGATAGACATCACGCAGTTACCTTTAAAACCTCATCAAGCTAAGACAGATTCGGAATCCTTAAAATACTACGGTAAGGATTGGACAACTTACTTTGACATCAATGCTTCAGCAGTTTTATTTCCGGAAACAACTGAAGACGTCGTAAAAATTGTCCTGTGGGCACGAAAAAACAAAATTCGTTTAATACCCTCGGGTGGGCGCACGGGCCTAAGCGGGGCCGCTTGTGCGACCATGGGCGAAGTGGTTGTTTCATTTGAAAAAATGAACCGCATTTTAGAATTTAACGAACATGATTCATCCGTTGATATCGAACCCGGAGTTATTACGGAATCACTTCAAGAATTTGCGCATGAAAAAGGATTACTTTATCCAGTTGATTTTGCAGCAGTTGGTTCGTCCCACATGGGTGGAAACATTGCCACCAACGCCGGCGGCATAAAAGTAGTTCGGTACGGATTAACTAGGGACTGGGTCATCGGGTTACAAGTGGTCACTGGTACGGGTGAAATATTAAATTTAAATAATGGATTAATTAAAAATGCGACCGGCTTAGATTTACGCCATTTGTTTATCGGTAGCGAAGGTATTTTAGGCTTTATCACCAAGGCTAAAATAAAGTTGGCACCAGCTGCACCGCCTTTAAAAGTAATTGTTTTAGCTTTGGATCAAATGTCCAGCGTGATGAAAGTTTTCGCTGAGTTTAAAAAACAATTAACGTTACAAGCCTATGAAATTTTATCGCAGAAGGCGTTGACCCATGTTTTAAATAGCACGGGCCTTACAAAACCATTCGAGACACAAAGTGATTGGTACGTCGTTTGCGAAGTTGAATCACGCGACGATTTAGCAGAACAAAAAATTATGTCCGTATTTGAAAACTGTATGGAAAGCGGCTGGGTTTTAGACGGCGTTGTTTCGCAGTCAGAAGCGCAAGCCAAAAACTTTTGGCGCTACCGTGAAGACATCAGTGAATCGTTAGCCAAATATTCACCTTATAAAAATGACGTGGCCGTTTCTGTGTCTAAAGTTCCAGATTTTATGGCTGATTTAGATCAGGTTTTTGCTAAGGCCTACCCTACCTGGGAAGTTGTCTGGTTCGGACACGTGGGCGATGGCAATTTGCATATTAATATTCTGCGACCTGAAGGCATGAGCAAAGAAACCTTCGTTACCGAATGCCGTAAGGTCGACAAACTAGTTTTTGAAGCTGTACAAAAACAAGCTGGCAGCATTTCTGCTGAACATGGTGTCGGTTTAACTAAAAAATCTTTTTTAAATTACACCCGCTCTGAATCTGAAATTGAAATTATGCGCCAGATTAAAAAGATCTTTGATCCAGACGGAATTATTAATCCTGGCAAAGTTATTTAAAAATTTAAAACAAGTGTTTGGTCTTAATACTGCGCTTTGAACTTTGAATTTGTTCAACCAAGTTTTTGATGCTGGCTTTGGCTTGATCCATTTCTAGATCTACAACCAAGTAACCTATTTTGTGATCCGTCGATAAATACTGCGCTTGAATGTTGGCCTGCGCCGCTGAAATAAATCCGTTTAGCTCGCCCAGTACGCCGGGTTCATTGCGGTGAACGTTCATGATGCGGGTCACATTTGATTTTTGACCCAGATCGATATTTGGAAAATTTACGGCACCTGCAGTTGTTCCAAATTGTAAAAACTTTCGAAAGCTTTCTGCCACTTCTAGACCGATCGAATACTGTGCTTCTTCGGTGCTGCCACCAATGTGCGGAGTTAAGATCACATTTTTTAAACCCTGTAATGGTGACAGAAATTTTTCTTTGTTTGAAGCGGGCTCTTCGGGGAAAACGTCTAGCGCACACCCCGCAAGGTGTTTTGATTTCAGCGCTGCAACTAACGCTTCTATATCAACCACTGTTCCGCGGGAAGCATTGATCAAGTAACTGCCCTTTTTCATTTTTTGCAGTTGTTCGGCAGCGATCATATCTTTTGTTTGCGGCGTTTCTGGAACGTGCAGACTTATAAAATCGGATTCTTGTAAAATATCCTTCAGATGACTGCGCGACTGTGCGTTACCTAACGGTAATTTTTTGACGACGTCGTAAAATAATACGCGCATACCCATAGATTCAGCTAAAACACTGACTTGGCTTCCGATGTGACCATAACCCACGATACCAATTGTTTTGCCACGAATTTCTTTTGAACCGTCTGCCGATTTTAACCAGTCTCCGCGATGAGCACTATTGTTTCGATCACCCAATTGACGAGATAGCGCAATCATTTCACAAATGACAAGTTCTG
>JANPNP010000489.1:0-2388 GCA_031427535.1 Bdellovibrionales bacterium
TTTTCATTGCCGTTTACTGCCGAATCTTTTCGATCGATATAGTCAAGTGAATTTTCTCCGGCCCACAGCACTTGGGTTTTTTCATCCCAAAACAGTGCCATCGAATTTCTTTGGCCACGAGCATAGATTTCAAAATTAGGATCGAAACTTTGGTCGCCAAGTTGAGTGTATTTTCGAATTACTCCACGCGCGGCATTGCCTTCGATTTCTTCGCAGCGATCTGTAGTTTCAAGTTCGCAATTATCAGTGGCTGAACCGACATTTAAATACATCGCCCCTTGCTGATCAAATTCGATAACTTTACCGCTATGTAGTCCATCCGTCGGAAGATTTGTTATTTTTATCGAAATAGATTTATCCACAGTTTCGTTTAGCGGCCACTGCAAGGTTGCTATACACGAAGCCGAAGTTAAATAGATTTGGTTGTTTGGGCCCGCTACGATTTGATGGGGGCGATCTAGAATACATTTTTTTTCAGTGCTGCTCGTACTAGCATCGAAAAATAACTTTCTATTCCACTTACTATTGGCATAGGTAAGTAAATAGAATTTACCATTGTTAATTTTCCAGCCACCCATGTCAGACACAAGTAAGTGATTTGCATCCAGTTGAAATGTGTAACGTGGTTTAATTAGACCTTCGCCGTTATCGACTAAACCAACGCAAAACCCAGGAGCTGTTTTTATCGAAACCTTTGGTAATCCATTACATGTACCGGATATTTTGTAGGCTGACGGGCTGGCCTCTTTGCGAAGGGAATCTTGTCCGTAACTAACTTGATTTAAAACTTTCAGTGCTACTTTCGACGATTCAGATTGTTGTGGTATCGAAGTACATGAAAAAATCAGAAGCAAAAACGCTAGACTAAAAAAGATTTCAAATTTCATATGTAGTTTATCCTTTTGATTAGTGTAGCGCTCTTTTCTTGATCATTCCACCACGAGTATCTTTTATAGACTGCTGTATCACGAACGCCGCTGGATCTATGTCGCTAATTTCATTTAGAATGCGGGTAACTTCTAACCGGGTTACCACACAGAAAAGTGCCTTGCCAACTTCGACTGACCCCTTTTTACCGTAGCCACCTTCTGTTTTATAAATTGTGACCCCACGTTCAAGTTTATGTATCAACATGTCTTGAATTTTGTCGGCTTCGTTTGAAACAATCGTTACTCCGATATATTCTTCAATTCCGTTCAGTAGAAAATCAACTGTTTTAGAGGCTGCGAAATACGTTAACGCAGAATACATTGCAGATTCGATATTGATAAATGCTGCAACACTAGCAAACAGAATAATATTAAATAAACCAATGAAGTCACCGACGCTAAGTACCGTTTTTCTGCTGATCTGAACTGCCAACACTTCTGTTCCATCAATAACTGCGCCACCCCGCATGGATAAACCAATGCCTGCACCAAGAAGAACACCGCCAAAAATAGAAATTAGTAACTTATCCTGAGTAAAAGCAGGCACATGAATAAAGTAAATGGCCAAAGCTAAAAAACAAATGGCCACTGCACTTTTCAACGCGAAAAGCGGAGATATCTGTTTATATCCTAAAAGCACAAATGGAACATTTACGGCGATGATAAAAAATGCAGGATCAATCTTGGTAAAATGGTATAGCACTAACGATATACCCATGGCCCCACCATCAAAAAAACCATTCGGCAGTAAAAAACCCTTAAGTCCAATACTTGCAGAAATAATTCCAGCAAAGATATACAGTGTGTCCGTAATAACTTTTCTATTCGTGTAGGGTTTTAGTGGTCTTGTGGTGGTCATTCATTAAAACGTTAACTTGGATTGAAATTTTAAGCAAACAAGCATGTTTTAAAGATGACATACATTTTAACTGTCCAAAGCGCTGATATTTTAATAACATGTTATTCATGTACAAGCTTCGGGATTATCAACAACAAGCCGTGACAAATACGATTAAGTTTTTTCAAAAAAAACGTGATCCAGCTGTGGTTGTTTTACCTACCGGAGCAGGTAAAAGTTTGGTCATTGCCGAGCTAGCTAAGATTGCGCGTGGTCGGGTTTTAGTCTTAGCCCATGTTAAAGAGCTTGTTGAACAAAATTATGAAAAATACAAAAGCTATGAACTTTCAGCCGGAATATTTTCAGCAAGCCTTGGCAAAAAAGACTGGGATCAAAAAGCGATATTTGGCAGCGTGCAGTCGGTTGCCCGCGCACCCGATGATTTTTTCAATAATTTTTCCTTACTTGTAATTGATGAATGCCACCGCGTTGCCGAAGAGGGCGCCACCCAATATCAAGAGGTCATTAAAAAGCTGCAAGAGCGTAACCCTACGCTGTGCATTTTAGGACTAACCGCTACACCGTACCGCTTAGGTGTTGGCTGGATTTACGAATACGCAC
>JANPNP010000490.1:0-8744 GCA_031427535.1 Bdellovibrionales bacterium
ACCAAAGCGGGGTGGTGCGCCTGGATCTAAATAAACACCGCGTTTGGTTGGTGATCGATCAGCGGCAGTTAATGCGAACGGTGGCAAACGGCCCCAGTGTAACGTCAATGGAGGTACCGTATTTACTGGAATCGGATTACCAGCTTGATCAACATTAAAATCTAATGACATCGACTGCCAGAAATTAACATCAATTATTTTTAAAGTTTTTGGAAGCTTAACGATCATCGGCGGATTTAACGGAGCATAATCTTCACGCGGTGTTTCGTAATCTTGAGATTCGCGTGAGCCATCGTTAATTGTGCTTTGCAAATATTGGTGGGCAATAAACATTCCATCTTGTGCAGGACTTGCTTCAGAATTTTCATAAAAATTTTCGTCGCGCTTTAAATCTGGGTTGTATCCCAATTGAATCATTAGATCGCGGGCTTTACCCAAAGTGATGGCAGCTTTAGGTGATTTCGCGAAACGAACTTTTAAAAGTTCGTAGCTTGCGTAACTTAAAGTTTCAGCTCTTGCTTTTTCGATGTCTGTTGCAGAACGCTTGTAGTTTACTAAGTACGACTTTTTATTTGCGTCATATAGTGACCAAGAATCATACATCACTGCAGACAAATGAAATAAAGTTCTTACTATAACTGTGGGTCTAGCATAATCGCCGCGTACGCACTCAAGCGCCATTTGGTTCCACTGCCTAGCAACACTAGGTTTAAAGTTAGGCGTAGGCTCTTGCTCTGCAAAGGCTGCTACAGTAAACAAGTTTACAAGCAAAATAGTAATGAGGGTTGCGAAGAATTTTATCATTTATATTCCTTTAATTAATTTGGCAGTTTGAAGTTTGGTATTGGCGTACACTTTGGGCCAACGTGTACTGGCCCTGATTATTTTTATAGTAGTAGTACATTGTAATTTTCACGTGATCTGTTTCAGTTGGAAGTCCAGTCGTTACATCAACGTTCTTTTCCACAATTTGCTGCGAAAAAAAACTAACTTGATCATCTTGGGTTCTGCATGAAAACACCAAGGCCGATTTATTTGAAAATTTACATTTTAGCCCGATTAGGTATCTGTACGTTGTTTCGTTACTAGCCAAATAAAAACCGTCATTCGATTTTATAAGCTCGGTGAAATTGGGCACAGCGTCGTTAACATTATCGTGGCATGATATGGATCTAGGATTAACACTTTGCGCAGAGCAAATTAGTGTGAACACTGATGCAAAAAAGAACGCAGAAAAAAACTTAGCGTTGGGAAACAAAGGTACCTCGCTTGATGTATGCGAGGAACCTACTTACTGGTGCCGCTTTTGGTCAACTAAAAACAAGATCAAGTATATTTTATACGAGCCACTATTTCTTCCATGCACCAATGCCACCCGCCTAGACCAGATTTTAGCCACTGGCCCGAAGTTGGGCTTTTGCTGAAACTCAGTAACGAATTCGACGTAGGTCGCACTGTTTAATTCATAGAAAAAACCGATAATTAAGTATGATTAGTTTATGGCTTTTACTTGGATTAATAATCGCAACTGTTTCGGTGGCTACACTTGGCGCTGCATTTTCAGTTTTAGGTATTGGTGCTTTGTTTTCTGGTGCGGCACTTGCTGCAGGGGCCATGGCCATATCACTTGAATTTGCCAAGTTTGTTTTGTCCGCGTACTTACATCAGCGCTGGTTGAAATTGAATGCAATTTATAAATATTATCTGTCGTTTTCAATCGTCGTTTTAAGTTTAATTACTAGTATGGGAATATTCGGATTTTTATCAGGTGCTTATCAATCGGCAACGAATGTTTTGGATGCCGAAAATATAAAGCTTGGTGCATTGAAAGATAAACAAAATCGCTTAACCGTCGAAGTCGAGCGTTTGAACAGATCTGTTGAAGAAATTCCGGTCAACCGAGTTTCAAAACGAATTCAGATTCGTGCTGAAATTGAACCTGCGATTGCTGATTTTAATAAGCAAATTTTAAATTTGGATGCGTTAGTAGCAGAATCAAATATCAAGATTTTAGCGGTAAAAGAAAAAGTAGGTCCCTTGATCTATATCGCTAAAACTTTCAATATGGATATTGATACTGTAGTAAAATATCTTATTCTGCTATTTGTATTCGTTTTTGATCCGCTTGCAATTTGTCTAGTTATCGCAACCAGTGAATCACTTGAATCTCGTCGCAAAGAAAAAGAAGAGGGTCTTGTAAGCGGTGGCAGCAATCCTACTGCAGCAAGCCCAGAACCTGAGTCTGATATAATTCAAATGCGTTTTGTCGATTCTAAAGACAAAAACGTGGTGTAGTAAAATGGAAATTGTAAAAATTCTTGAACGAAAAAGTGTTATCCGCTTTTTTGGTATTGCACTTATTTTATCTCCTTTTTTTAATACGTTTTTGACAATCTTGGCGTTTCCGTTTGCGCAAGACCGCTGGAGTTTGCGTGTGCTTTGGTTTGTGACGTCAAATCGGGCGCCAGTGGATCAGCTTTTGTATATCGCTACTTTTATAATTGGAATTCTAATGCTTCGGGGGGCCCCGTGGGCATGGAAATGTTTGCTGGTTTTATTGGGTGGGTACATCTTAAACCAAACTTTTCATTTTGGTCCTAACTTTAAAGCCAACAAATTATCAGCTTTATTTTTTCTGATGAATGTTGGAATTTTTCTTTTCATTGCGGATCAATTAGCGTGGAAAATAAAACAAGCCATACCGGTCCCGCTGAAAAAAGATTCTGCACCGAATGCAAAATTTTTTCAGCAATATGTGACAAAAACGGAACTAAAGCAGCAGGGTGCAAACTCTTCGCAGAAACGGAAAATACTTCTAAGTTCTTCTAAAAAGCATTTAATTCATTTTTTAGACAAGGGGCCTTGGGCTAAGTTGCTGGAAATTTCAACCGAAGGTATTCGCGTTCAGTGTCTTACCGAGCCGCCAAAAAACATTGAATCTACTGAAATTGAATTTTCACTAGGCGCGAACGCGCATTTTAGAATTCGTTACGTTGAAAAAAATGAATCTATCTTTCACTTTAAATTTCAGAACTTGTCGAAAAAAGACATTCAAGCAATGAATGATTGGCTTCAGCGGCAAGCGGCTTAAGTTGTCAGGTTCCTAATTATACTTTGCAAGGACATCTACTAAATTTCGTACACTAAACGGCTTTATAAAATAACCATCGGCTCCTAGCGCCTGGGCACTGCTTTCGGACATGGTGTCCGCATGGCCTGAATACAAAAATATATGTGGTTTGTAATTTAGACTGGTTTTTATATTTTGCAAAAGTGACAGGCCATCGCCGTTGGGCATTCTTAGGTCGGAAATGATGATATCGACTTTGTTTTGCTGCAGCATCAAGAATCCATCACTACCATTGCCTGCTTCAATAACTGTGGCGCCTTCTAAGGTAAAAAACTCGTTAAGTACTTCGCGAAGTAGCTCTTCATCATCAACTACCAGTATAATTTTGCCTTGTAACTTATTCATGACACCCTAAACATCGCCAAACCCTATTGAAAGGCAAAGCCAATTGTAAATTGTGGAAGTAATTCTTTGTGCGAAACGGATGTTGAAGTTGTAACGCCGTTAATTGTTCGCTCAGAATAATTAAAAGATTTATAGGCCACCATCAGCCCCATGTAGAAACTTGACGTAAATTTAAATAAGCCACCAAGATCAATTTCTATCCCGGAACCCTTTTCATCCGTAACGCCGCCGCCGCGATTATATTTTGACGTCAAAAAATAATGAGCCGCTATGTATAAATCTTTATCCGAAAAAAACCCGGTCGAGATTCCAAAAGATGTTCGGTTTGCGTCGGACGAATCATTTGATGATTGCGAATAAATAGCGCCCGCATAGTAGTTTTTAAAGACTTTACCAAGGCGGATGTCGGTGTCGGTAGATTTTGACTGTGTTTTGACTCCGTTATCCGTATAGTCGCGGTCTAAATAAATAGTGTTAAGCGTAAAAAGCACTGTGTTTGACAGATCAGCATTTGCGGGCTGTAAAATGAAAAAATATAAAAGAGCCGCAGTGATTAAAGATGGTTTTTGCATTTCAAAAGAATATAGTCTTTTAAACGTAAACTCAAGTGAAGGTCGTTATATGAAAAAATTAATCCTATTGTATTTTAGTATTTTGGCTTCTATTGCAGCAGCACAGCAGTCAGATGCGGGTTCGAATTCTAGCGATGACTATGTCGTCGTTAAAACTCAATCAAACACAATTGTGGAAGACACCAGTGAATTTCATCGATTAAAAAAGAAACACGGCATCCATTACCAAGTTATTGGTGTGGGGCCAAATGCGCGAAACTCTACGGGCCTGATTTACAATTATTTTTTAACACGAAACGATTTGCTAGTTTTCGAATACTTGACTGACATTTTCTCTGGTTATGGAACTAGGAGCTACAATATAAAGACGTCATCATTCGGAGCCCATTACAAAAGATTTACAGAAAATTCTTTCTACATCCGTGCTGGATTAGATCAAAAATTTATTGATTATGACTACAACACCACATTTTTAAGTTCGCCGGAATCAAGCTCATTTAAGGGAATGTCCACAACTGTAGGGTTTGCTATCGGCAATCAGTGGCAGTGGTCGAACTGGAACATTGGGTGCGATTGGTTTGGGTACTCATTTCCGGTGCTAAGCTCGGTAACAAATGAAAGCTTTACCGCGACACCAGGGAATTACGCAAAAACAAATATGGAATCAGATCAAAAAATATTTGTAACGGGTAATACAATTTACCTGCTACGGTTGTACGCCGGTTATAATTTTTAGTTTTCGCTTAGGTAAAAATTAGAAAAGGCCTCTACAGTGTAGAAGCCTTTTGAAATTAAGTACTTACGAAAATAAATTACTGAGACTGTTTTGCAATCCAATCGATCATAACATTTACTTTGCTGTAAACTCCGAATTTATTCGGACGGGCGCAGCCTTCACCCCAACTAACAACTCCAACTAAAGAAAAATCTCCGCTTGCTTGCTGTGTGAAAAGTGGACCGCCGCTGTCACCTTGACATGAATCTTTTCCACCAGTTTTATAACCGGCACAAATCATACGATCAGTGATATCGCCACCATATGCTGTTGGAGCGTTGCAATCTGCAGTAGAAACTAGTGGAACCTGGACCTTGTTTAATATGTTCGGCAAAGTGTAAGAACCTTCAGAAGTAGTTCCCCAGCCAGAAGTCCAGACCATGAACTTGTCGTCATTTTCAGGAACGTCTATTTCAACGCGGTTTAAATCAATTGCTCTAGACTTTGAATCACCAGAAAGCTGAATTAGGGCATAGTCGTAATCTAAAGTGCTACGGTTAAATTGTGGATGCGCAATAATTTTTTTTGCAGTAAAAGATTCTGTTCCAGCCGTGTTGGTTTGATCATGTAATCCAACAACAATTTTCATTCCTGAAGAACCTTGTACGCAGTGAGCTGCAGTTAGAACCCAATTAGGCTTGATTAATGAACCGCCACAAAAGTGTGATCCTGAAGATGATTGTAAAGAAACTTGGAACGGAAGTTCACCTTTTAAAGCTGGAACTCCGCCAACGATCATTTGATCTAAATTAGCTGCGAAAGTGTTTAAGCTACATACTGTAAGTGCTGCTACTAAAATCCTTTTAGTTAACATATTTTTTTCCCCTTGGTTTTGTTAATGTTGCTTAACAATTAGAAACTAAAATTTATAAATGCAGTATTGTTGTTCTGGTTCCAGAATGAAATCAGGTTATTGATCTAGTCTGGTTTGGCAGTTTTCACGAGTGAAAATAATGTGAAATATAAGAAATTTTTATACATAGGCAAATTTTCCAGATTTTAGACCGTCTAAAAAACATAAACGCGAAAACTTGACATCATATTTTACGAATACATATTTCAATTACAACCAACCGAAGGAGGTCCAATGAGAATAATAACTCCGCTTACAACTTCACAAAGCGCGGCTTCTGAAACGTTGAACAAGTAGAAAAATTTTACGGCGCGTTCAAACGAAGTTACACACTTCCTTTAATGATCGATGCCAGTAAAATTGAGGCGCAATATCAGGATGGGGTTTTAGAGCTTTTCTTGCCGAAAGCACAGAATGCTCAGCCGCGCAAAATTGAAATCCAAAGTGGAAAGCCCGGTTTTTTCGATAAGTTGTTAAATGTGAAAAAGAACACACCAGAAACGACGCACAACGAGTAAAAATAAACACGTAAGCCAACTTAAGCTGCTGGCTGGGGGGATAAGAAATTATCCCCCGTGTTTTTTGCTGCGCTGCTTTACGGAAAGTAAGCAGGTACCTTTTTGTGGCGTCACCATTGTCTCATTCGTAGACAGTAATTAGAGTTAGGTCGGCTACATTCGTTTTAAACGGGTCCTGTATTTGTAATAGCCTTAATTCGTTAAGGAGCAAATATTTGTGAAGTTGTACGTTATCTCTACCAGCACGTTTATCGTATTTGCCCTATTTAGCATGGCAGTTCATGCTACTCCGGTTAGCAATCCCTCAGCTGCTGCTGCGAAGCAGCTAATTTCGTTTCAGTTTAAAAGCTTTCGCGAGTGGAAAAATGGCATGATCTACATGGCTGAGGCGCAAGCTAAGCAATCTAAAAATGCAGTCGCAATGAAACAACGAATTGCAGCCTCGACAACCGATCCGAACCTGTCGCAAAAGCAAAATTTAGAATCTGGCCTAAGTATGCAACTTGAAGAGCTACAAAAACAGGCTGAGAAAGACCAATATCAGCTTTCAATTACCAAAGAACTTACGATTTCAGATTATTTTGTTGGGTATTTAACTAAGCAAAATGACATGAAAGCTGCGATCAATGAAGTTTCTGGACGTCTTAGCGCCGAAGAAATCGCTGAATTGATGGCTGCATATGCAAATAACTTTTTCTCATCTCGCCCCTCGTCGGGTATGGCTCCTACCCGAGCCGGCACCAGTCAGTAAAATTCGCCGCGGACCTTGACAGTTTGTTAAGACAGTCCATATTACCCTTTAACAGTTACAAAACACTAACTAACCGATGCTTTTTAATTCAAAAAAGTATCGAATTTTATGGGGGTCATTTTTATGGCAAAAGAATTAGGCGTACGTCCGTTACACGACAGAATTTTGGTTCGTCGCATGGCTGAAGAAGAAAAAACCGCGGGTGGTCTTTTTATTCCGGATACAGCAAAAGAAAAACCACAGCGTGGTGAAATCGTTGCTGCTGGCAAAGGTCGCGTAACTGAAGATGGTAAGACATTACCACTTGAAGTTAAAGCCGGAGACAAAGTCTTATTTTCTAAGTACGCAGGCACTGAAATCAAATTATCTGGTGAAGAGTATTTGATGATGCGTGAAGAAGATATCTTAGGAATCGTTCAATAATTATTTTATTAATATTATGAACTTAATAGTTCGCAATTTTTTGAATCCATGGGTTCACAAACACTTAAACGGAGATTTTAAATGAGCAAAATGTTAGTTTTTTCTGAAGATGCACGAACAAATATTTTAAAAGGCGTAAACGTTTTAGCAAACGCTGTAAAAGTAACTTTAGGTCCAAAAGGTCGTAACGTAGTTATCGATAAATCTTTTGGTTCACCACTAATCACTAAAGATGGCGTTACTGTTGCTAAAGAAATCGAATTAGAAAACAAATTCGAAAACATGGGCGCACAAATGGTTAAAGAAGTTGCTTCTAAAACTAATGATGAAGCCGGTGATGGAACAACAACTGCAACAGTACTTGCTCAAGCTATTTACCGCGAAGGCGCAAAATTAGTTTCTGCTGGTCACAATCCAATGTCTATTAAGCGCGGCATCGACAAAGCTGTCGGAATCGTTGTTGAAGAATTAAAAAACATGGCGAAGCCTGTTAAGGGTTCTAACGAAGTTGCTCAGGTTGGATCAATTTCTGCAAATAACGACATGGAAATCGGAACAATGTTAGCAAACGCTATGGATAAAGTTGGCCGTGAAGGCGTTATCACTATCGAAGATTCAAAAACTGCTAAAACAGAAGTTACAGTTGTTGAAGGTATGCAATTTGACCGTGGTTACTTGTCTCCGTACTTCGTAACTAATCCAGAAAAAATGGAAGCGGTTTTAGAAAACGCTTATGTATTGGTTTACGACAAAAAGATTTCTTCTATGAAAGACATGATCGGCGTTCTTGAAGCAGTTGCTAAACAAGGTCGTCCACTTTTAATCATCGCTGAAGATGTTGACGGTGAAGCCTTAGCTACTTTGGTAGTTAATAAATTACGTGGCACTTTACAAGTGTGCGCAGTAAAAGCTCCAGGTTTCGGCGATCGCCGTAAATCAATGTTAGAAGACGTTGCAATTTTAACTAATGCTTCAGTTATTTCTGAAGACCTAGGTAAAAAATTAGAGCAAGCAACTGCTGCTGACTTAGGAACTGCTAAGCGCGTAGTTATCGACAAAGACAACACTACAATCATTGATGGTGCTGGCAAAAAAACTGACATCGCTGCTCGTGTTACTCAGATCAAAGCTCAAGTTGAAGAGACTACTTCTGACTATGACAAAGAAAAACTAAAAGAGCGTTTAGCTAAACTTTCTGGTGGTGTTGCAGTTATTCACGTAGGTGCTCCATCTGAAGCCTCGGGCGGTTTGGCGCGCTGGCGGAAGTGACGTTCAAGGTGTTTCCGCGGGCGGTGACGACGCGGACGTTGCGACTCGGGGTGGTGGACGCGGCCTCGATGACGACGATGTTTACCGAGGCGGCGGGGAAGCGGTGGG
>JANPNP010000491.1:0-11561 GCA_031427535.1 Bdellovibrionales bacterium
GCGCTCTCGGCGGCGAAGGCGCCCCGTCACCTATTTACGAAGGCGAAGATTCAGTTATTGCCTACATGCTTGATGGGAAAGACGGTAAATATTCTGTACCGCTTCCGGAATTGGGCGAAGAAAAAAGAGCTATTTTAGAAACCTACACTAAAGAGCATTCTGCAGAATACCAATCACAGGCATTAATTGATTTAGCGGCTCGCATGAAAGACGCCGTGCTTGCGAAAACCAAAAATTGGGACGATGTAAAAGAAATTGTAATTCACACGTCGCACCACACGCACTATGTTATTGGTACTGGCGCAAATGATCCGCAGAAGAATGACCCGAAGGCATCGCGCGAAACTTTAGACCATTCGATCATGTATATTTTTGCTGTGGCTCTGCAAGACGGCAAATGGCATCATGTTGACTCGTACGCTCCGGAACGTGCACAGCGTGCAGATACCGTACGTTTATGGCAAAAAGTAAAAACTGTAGAAGACGCAAAGTGGACAGAAAAATATCACGATCAAGATCCAACAAAAAAACAATTCGGTGGTCGTGTCGAAATAATTTTTGCTAATGGCGATAAGATAAGTGATGAACTTGGCGTTGCAAATGCGCATCCTGCAGGTGCAAAACCATTCAAACGAGCTGATTATATTCGAAAATTTGACACACTTACGGCGGACATTATTACAAAGGACGAACGCAATCGTTTTATTTCGTTGTGCGAACGTTTACCGGAACTGACTGCAGCTGAAGTGCAGCAGCTGAATGTACAAATTCCAATTGATAAATTAATTAACAATAAGCGTGATACCAAAGGAATTTTCTAAATGTTGTTTCCTGAAATCACTGCAGCACAAAAACGAAAAAATCTTCGTGATCAGTTAAAGACCGGAAAACTGCTACAGTTTCCGGGCTCGTTCTCGCCGCTTGTTAGCATGATGATCGAAAAAAAGGGTTTTCAGGGCGTCTACATTTCGGGATCAGTTCTTTCAAATGATTTAGGTTATCCAGATATTGGATTAACCACGCTAAGTGAGGTTGCTCAGCGCGGTCGCCAAATTGCGCGCACCACAAAGTTGCCCGCCATCATCGATGCTGACACAGGTTGGGGCGAACCCATGAATGTAACACGTACTATTCAAGAATTTATTGAAATGGGTTTAGCCGGTTGTCACTTAGAAGACCAGATGAATCCCAAGCGCTGCGGCCATTTAGATAACAAAACAGTAGTTGCAACTGAAGACATGGTTAAAAAAATAAAGGCCGCAGTAAATGGTAAAAAATTAGATGCTCAGTTTTTATTGATTGCCAGAACAGATTCTAGGGCGTCTGAGGGTTTAGATAAAGCTATTGACCGCGCAAAAGCCTATATCGATGCCGGGGCCGAAATGATTTTTCCAGAAGCGCTGCAAACTGAAAAAGAATTTGAAGCTATGCGGAAAGCTATTTCTGTACCGCTTCTTGCAAATATGACTGAATTTGGAAAAGGAAAACTGTATACAACTACGGAGCTTTCTAATTTAGGCTACAACATGGTCATTTACCCGGTGACGACGTTTCGTTTAGCCATGGGCAACACTGAAAAAGGGTTGGACATTATTTTAAAAGAAGGCTCTCAAGAAAAGGCACTCGAGCTGATGCAAACGCGCCAGCAGCTATATGAATTAACTCGTTATGAAGATTATAACGAATTCGATCAATCACTATTTAATTTTAAACTTTAATTGCAATTTTAATTAAAACTTACTGAGGAGCAAAAAATGGCTGAATATATTAATCCGGACTATGTCCCTGAACCAGAAAAAATGAATGTAAAAAAAGGACTTGAAGGCGTTGTCATGGACACGTCAAGCGTATCTAAAGTTAATGCAGACACCAATTCGTTAGTTTACCGCGGGTACCCCGTTCAGGACTTAGCAGAAAATTGCAGTTTCGAAGAAGTTGCTTACTTGATGTATACAGGCGAACTTCCTAACAAAGCGCAATTAGAGGAATTTTCAAAAAAGGAAAAATCTTTACGCGATATCACTAAAGATAATTTAAATATTATTAAGTCTTTACCAAAAAAATGTCATCCGATGGATTCTATTCGCACTGGCGTAAGCTTTCTTGGTTGCGAGGATGAACGCATTTGGGATGCAACGCCTGCAGCAAATTTGGATAAATCGATGCGACTACTTGCAAAAATACCGACGATGGTTGCTGCAGACTATCGCTTTAAAAAAGGTTTAGATTTTATTGCTCCTAATCCAAGCTTAACTATTGCAGAAAACTTTTTTCACATGTGCTTTGGAAAGGTGCCTGAGGCCCGCGTGGTGAAAGCGTTCGATGTTTCATTGATACTTTATGCTGAACACAGCTTCAACGCGTCCACATTCACTTCACGTGTTGTGACTTCAACTCAGTCGGATATGTATTCGGCTACGGTTGCAGGCATCGGTGCTTTGAAAGGCCCATTACACGGCGGCGCTAACGAAATGGTTATGCATATGATGATCGAAATCGCAGACGCAACGAAAGCCGAACAATGGATGATCGATGCTTTGGCGCAAAAAAAGAAAGTTATGGGTTTTGGCCACCGAGTCTATAAATCCGGAGATTCTCGTGTGCCGACAATGAAAAAATACGCGCAGGTTATGGCTGACGTTATCGGCGAACAAAAGTGGATGCAAATGTACACATCGCTTGAAAAAGTCATGGTTGAAAAAAAGAAAATTTATCCAAATTTAGATTTTCCAGCAGGGCCTGCTTACTACATGATGGGTTTCGAAATTGATTTTTTCACACCAATTTTTGTAATGGCACGAACAACCGGATGGTCAGCGCACATTATGGAACAAACGGCAAATAACCGAATAATCCGACCGCTGTCAGAATATATTGGTGCTGGACAGCGAAACGTGACCGCACTGACTGAGCGCCACTAGCTATGAACACAATTTGGCTTTTTCTATTTTCTGTAAGTTTACTATCGTGTCAGTCAGGACTTAAACCGACGTCTACGACTTCAGCCGGCAGTAATGGAGTATTCCAGACAGAGGGTCAGTCTGGCCTACCCGATAAGTACGAACACATAAAAAAAGAAAAGAAAAGCCAGTCGCTGCTAGATTTACCGTTTCGCGGTTTTGACACCAATAAAACGTTAATGACTATTGCGGCGGGCTCGTGCGCTGATCAAAATCAGCCGCAGCCTATTTGGAAAACGATCGAGAAAAATTCTCCGGATTTATTTATTTTTTCAGGCGATACAGTTTATTCGTCCGGTCCAGATGACAAACCGGTAACGGCTCAGTTTAAAAAATTAAATTTTATTTATGAGTACCGGGATGCCCGACTGAAATTTCCGTTTATGGCCATTTGGGATGACCATGACTACGGTCAGAATGACGGTGGTTTCGATAATCCGGAAAAAGAGTATTACCGCGCTGAATTCGTAAAATACTGGCGCTACTTAAGTTTTGCGATACCTGCGAAACAAAAGGCGCTGTACCACGCAAAAATTTTCGGTAGCAAAAAAAATAAAGTTCAAATCATTATGTTAGATACGCGCTGGGATCGTTCTGCACTAAAGAAAAATGTGGACGATACTTTTAAACCTGATAATCCTGAACCCGGCAGTTTTCCCCGTCCCTACATGGTAACTGATGATCCCACAGCCCGCATACTTTCTGAAGAACAGTGGGCTTGGCTAGAGGCTGAATTACGAAAGCCCGCAGATGTGCGCATCATAGTCAGCTCAATTCAGATAATTGCCGATGACCATAATTTTGAAAAATGGGGAAACTTCCCGAAAGAACGCGAACGTTTTTTTAGTTTACTAAAAAAAACAAAGGCCCGTAATTCAGTTCTAGTCTCTGGAGACCGCCACATGGCAACCCTTGCCAAATCAGACGCCGCAGGCTTTCCAGTGGTCGAATTAACGGCCAGTGCAATTAACCGCCCAGCAACAGGACGCGCATTGATACCGGATAAAACTTATTTAGGGGAACCGTATCCGCAAGCTAATTTTGGTTTAATTAAGATCGACTGGGACAAGAAAAAAGTGTTGCTTGAAGTTAGGTCGCAGGAAGATGAAGTAAAGAACTTTGTGGAAGTTAAGTTTTAAGGGCTTACGATCGAAACAACGTTCAAGAATACATACCGCCTCGATAAAATTAATTGTTATAAGTTGCTAAGTGACTCCTTTAAATAATTCGTGGGTCATTTCTTAAAATTTTAACCTCAATTCAGCAGTAATTGGTGATTCACAGATCCTCCATCCATGAGAACGCTTACTTCTGGCCATCGTGGCCAGAAGTTCAAAATAAATTCAAAAAATAAATACGAAAGACTTCAAGCGTGGTGTCTTTTCTGTGTATAACCGAAAAAGCAAAATCCACAAACTGAAATGCAAGTGCCAGGCCCAAACCTTGGACTGCTTATCCCATATCCGGTTATCAACCTTCACTCCGAATCAAGCACTTATCACAGCATTGGGCCATAGCCCCAGTCTTAAAGTACTCAAATGCCAAGATGAAAAAATCAAGGCGGACACTATCTAAAAAAGATTCTATTCCTTAGTACTTCGTGGTGAATGGGCGATGGGTCAAAAGCTTTGAACGCGTTGAAGTCTGCGCACCAAACCCCTGAAGGCTACTGGCAGTTTCAGTCGTTTTCCAGAATAATAAAACAATAAAAGTGTAAATCATCAGTCCGGTATAAAACGTAAACCATCAATCAAACCAACCAATGCGCTAAATGGCTCGTTGGTTGACTTCTGATTGTAAACAATCAGAAGTACCGTCCGAATGACAGAAGGCTAAAAAAGTCAGGTCTTTAGAGGTCGGCGAATGAAGATCTATACCTATCAATCCGTAGGCGGCGCACGCAGCCAGCCCTTTCGTAAAACGTAAAGCAAAAGTCCACCAGCCACTATCACCATAAACAACAGCGCAAACCAGAAACCCCATACATGTTGCAGCAGTGGAATGTGTTCGAAGTTCATTCCGTACACGCCCGCTAAAAAATTTAATGGTGAGAAGAAAATTGTAAGAACTGTCAGGACGCGGACAATTTCATTTGTTTTAAGTGATGCTTCGTTTGTGCGTTGCGACGCCATGGCTAAATGTAAGTTTAGTAATGATTGAACATTCTCGAATACATCATCAGCATAAAAAAGATTTCGTTCAAAACGATCGCGAATTTCTTGCATCTGCCCCGCTGGTGTATCCATTTTCTGCATCAGTTTGTTTTGCACCTCGATGGTGAAACGAAGTACTTTTTTAAATGCCGAGGCCTGTCTTTTTATGTAGTAACCTTCTAGCAAAGTCGATTTGGCGCGTTCGCTGTGAAATATTTTTTCTTCAAAAATTTCCATCTTTCGTTCAAGTTCTGCAATCGGCGAGTCAAATCCAATGGAAATTTGATCAAAGAATAAAGCAATTACATGATGCTTTGAAACTTCTTCGGATGGCTGCGATTTAAGTTTTTCACGGACATGGGTCATCTCTTCTTTTAGTGGTAGCCGATGTATCGAAATAATTTTGTCGGCAGTTACAAATAGAACAATCTTGGTAGTGATCTCTTGCACAGTGTCGGCAGTGATTTGGGGTTTGGGCTCCATCAGACGCAGCACAATAAATTGGGTCGTGCCGTAATTCTCGACATGGGGTAAATAGTCAGGGTCTAGGCAATTAATTAGTAGCTTTTTAGGCAATCGAAGTTCTTCTGCCAGCTGCTCTAACACTTTTTTGGTTGGGTTTATGATGTCGGTCCATTTAAAGCCGACAAACTGATCTTCAGATTGAGTCATATGGGTATGAAACATGAATCCCATTCAAGAATCAACCTGGGCGTACATCCTAACGAATGAAGCCATAGAACATTGCTATGACAAATTGCTTTTTTGCAAAGGTTAACCGATATTTACCACTTCCTATTAATTGATTTTAAAATCAGAAACTAACTAGAAACTAAAAGGAGACTTTACATGCTAGGTATCGGACAAAAATTTCCAACATTTTCAGTGCAAGCTTGCGTTGGAATGGAAAAAGGCAAAGAATTTAAAAACGTTTCCAATTCGGACCTAAAAGGTTCATGGGCCGTCGTATTTTTTTGGCCGAATGATTTTACATTTATCTGCCCAACAGAATTGGCAGAATTTAGCAAAGAAATGAAAAATTTTAAAGCTCGCGACACAAAAGTTTTCGGAGCTTCATGTGATTCTCACTTTGTGCATCACGCATGGAGAACTCATCATGCTGATTTGAAACATTTAGATTATCCAATGCTTGCGGACGAGAAAAAAGAATTAACTGGCGCGTTAGGTGTATTACACCCAACTGAGCAGGTCCCGTTACGTGCGACATACATTATCGATCCAGATGGTATAGTCCGTTGGGTTTCAGCAAATGATTTAAATGTTGGACGCAATGTAAAAGAAGTTTTACGTACAATAGATGCTTTACAAACAGACGAGCTATGTCCTTGCAATTGGGAAAAAGGTCAAAAGACTTTACATCCTTAATTAGTAGTTTAACTGTTCAATTCGTTTTGGTTTACTGCAGAACTAAAAAGAGCTTCTTCTGCACATGCGGGTGAGGCTTTTTTTTAACCAGGAGAACGCCATGTCTTTAGAATCTAAAATCGACGCTTTTCTAGAACTTACATTTCCAAATCATGACTCGGCACCTTACCGGGACTTGTCTTTAAATTTTAAAAAAATTATGGAAGATTCGCCGCTTGAGCCAGTCGAGCGTCTGATGAATGTTGCAGCCATAGCTAGAGCCCTACATTGGAAAGAATTGGAATCTATGGCTGCGGTCGAGCTTAAACACCTAGATTTAAATGAAGCTGAAATTCAAGAGTGTTTTGAAGCCGCAGCTATTATGGGTATGCTAAATACCTACTACAAGTTTAAAGGATACTTAGGTAGTGATGTCTTACCAGAATATGCTCGTGCAGGTCTGCGGATGAACACGTTATCTAAACCGCTAAATGGAAAACTGCGCTTTGAAATGATGGCTATGGCTGTTTCGGTCGTCAATGGTTGTCCGACGTGCGTGTCATCACATGAAAAGGCATTAACTGAAATCGGAGTTGGCCGTGATAAAATTCACGATCTGGCAAGGCTCGCAGCTGTGCTAAAGGGTCTGAGCTGTTTGAACTCGTAACATGATTGGATTTATGAAATGACAAAAGTTTTTTTAAAAGATTACCGGCTTCCCGCTTATGCAATCGATAATTTGAATTTGCACTTTAATTTGCATGAATCTACTACGGTTGTAACTTCGGTTTTAAAATTTAAGAAATTGCAAAGCGAAGACCTGATTTTAAATGGGGAAAATTTAAAACTGCTTTCTGTCAAATTGGACTCGGTCTTATTTTCTAAGTATACCTTGCAGGATAATACTTTAACCATAAGGTCCGAAGACCTTCCCCCCACCTTTGAACTGCAGCTGCAAGTGCAAATTAACCCAGAGGAAAATAAAGCCTGCGAAGGTTTATACATTTCCAATGGCATCTTCTGCACGCAGTGTGAAGCTGAAAGCTTCCGAAAAATTACCTATATGTTAGACCGACCCGACGTTATGACAGTATACACAGTCGAAATTGAAGCCGACAAAAAAAAGTTTCCACTGCTACTTTCGAACGGCGACGAAGTTGCTAAACGCGATTTGCCAGATGGTCGCCATTATTCCATGTGGAAAGATCCATTTAAAAAACCAAGTTATCTTTTTGCATTGGTAGCCGGAGACCTGGGCGTTGTTCGTGACGAATTTATTACCGCCTCTGGAAAAAAAGTGAAGCTTGAGGTGTTTGCGTCTCATGGTAAAGAATCACGCTGTATGCACGCTATGAGCTCATTAAAAAAGGCGATGCGTTGGGATGAAGAGCGCTTTGGTCTTGAGTATGACCTTCAACAGTACATGATCGTAGCCATTGATGATTTTAATATGGGTGCCATGGAAAATAAGGGCCTAAACGTTTTTAATTCGAAATTAGTTTTAGCCGATGTACGAACAGCTACCGATGATGATTTCGATGCTATTGAATCTGTCGTTGGGCACGAATACTTTCATAATTGGACTGGCAATCGCATCACGTGTAGAAATTGGTTTGAGCTTTCTCTGAAAGAAGGGCTTACCGTTTTTCGCGACCAAGAATTTTCATCTGATTTAAATTCAAGGCCCGTGCAGCGAATTAAAGATGTTAGTTCCCTTCGAACACGGCAGTTTGCAGAAGATGCTGGACCTAATGCCCACCCCGTCAGACCAAGTTCATGTATGGCCGTCGACAACTTTTACACGGCGACAATTTACGAAAAAGGTTCGGAAGTCATACGCATGATGCAAACCATTGTCGGGCGCGACGGTTTTCGTAAGGGAATGAATGAATATTTTAAACGCCACGATGGTCAAGCGGTTACGATCGATCAGTTCGCTGCAAGCATTAGCGAAGCCAATGGCGTGGACTTCGAACAATTTAAGTTGTGGTATTCGCAGGCCGGCACCCCTGAAGTTTTGGTTAGCGAAAAATTTGACTTAGCGACCCGCACATATCACCTGACGTTAACGCAAACGTGTCCTTTAACTTTAACAGAACAAAGTGAAAATTTTAGTAAAAAACCATTTCATATTCCTATTCGTGTTGGATTAATTTCCAAAGACGGATCTGAAGTGGCCATCGTGTCTGAGGACGTCGTGTGGAATTCAGATAAAAAACCGGTGCTGCATCTGAAAGAAAAAACACAGTCGTTTTTATTTAAGAATGTTCAAGAAAAACCAGTACTGTCCTTAAATCGCGAATTTTCTGCGCCCATCAAAATAAAATGGGAGGCTTCTACCCAAGAATTAATTCATTTGATAAAATTTGATTCAGATCCCTTTAACAGGTATGAAATCGCGCAAAAGATGGTGCTTTGGGAAGTGCGCCGAATTATTCAGAAACTGCAGACAAAAGCTGATTACACAGTTGATATGGATATTGTGCATGCGCTTGGTTCCGTATTAAACGATGCAAAGCTAGATTCTGCTTTTAAGGCGCTAATGTTAGCGCTTCCGTCAGATTCAGTTTTAGTTCTTGAAGAAGCCGTGTTGGATGCAAAAATTTTTGAAAGCGCGCGTAGCGCCGTACGAAATTGTTTTGTTAAGCACCACGGTGCTGATATTGCTACTCAGTACGCAAGTTTAATCACATCGCAGTTACCCTCTGATCGCAGTTTAAAAAACCGCTTATTATCTTTTTTGTACCGTACCGAGTACGTCGGAGCTACCCGATTAGTAACTCAGCAGTACGAGTCCGCCACAAATATGACAGACAGTATTTCGGCCTTAGGCCTGCTTAGCGAAAATAAAACCGCAGAGCGCGAGCTGTTTTTAAAAAAGTTTTTCACACAGTGGTCCAAAGATATGGTTGTTTTTAGCAAGTGGTTAAATATTCAAGCTAGTAGTCCTGCTTCAGACACGTTTGAAAAAGTAAAAGAAATCACGGCTAGTTCTTATTTTAATTCGCAAAATCCGAATAGCATCTATGCGCTGCACGCCGTGTTCGGAAAAAATTATAAGGCTTTTAATTCAGATGACGGCGCCACCTACAAGTGGTTCTGCGACGAAATCCTAAAAATTGATTCCTGGAATCCACAAGTCGCGGCCCGGTTGTGTGCCAATTTCAATTTTGTTAAAAAACTTCCAGCAGCGCAAAAGGATAAGGCCATAGAAAACGTAAAACACGTACTAAACCAAAGCCAACTTTCTAAAAACTCGCGCGAGATTTTAGAGAAATGTATTTAACCACGACCGCGAGTAGTGGCACCTTCTTTTTGTTAGCACGTATTGCGTTGGCGAATTTATTTCTGCCATTTTGCCAGGCTGTAGATTCTGGCTTTCGATTCCCCTTTGGCTTTCAGGGATCGTTTTTTTACCAGCGTCGCCACGTCTCGCTCCACTGTGCGGCGCGGGACATTGGCCATCCATTCAACCACATCCTGTATGGAAAACTCATTCTGCTTTTTAGCGTTTGCTAAAATTTTGCGATGTCTGGCCTCTGGGGTTTTTCCGGCACTTTCGCGCAAAAGCTTACGGCCCTCTTCGACAACTTCTTCTGCGGATACAGCAAAGCATTCCGCCAGGAATTCCAAAATTGGGTGCAACGATTCCAGCGAACGGCTTTGGCGAATGGCCGTGTAGTAGCGGTCCCGGCCACGCATGATTGCTGTTTCACTTGGGACAAACCTGGCGAGCCTCTGACCACCGAGCAGAAGCAAAAGATGCTGCATCAGCCGCACAGTACGCCCATTGCCATCCACAAAGGGATGTATAGATACCGCGATAAAATGAAAAGCAAAAGCCCTGGCAAACGGACTCATATCTTTGGTGTCATCGAGCCAGTGCCAAAGATCATCAAGTAAGTCCTTAAGTTTATGCGGTAGCGGACATTCATCAATTTTCTCGCCGGTGGCGGCGTTGACGATGGACACGGGTATTGTGCGAATACGCCCACACTGCCGTTCCTCGACCAACCCATGAGTCACCAGCTTTTGTAGGTCGCACATATCGGCAACTTTCAGGGGCCTAGAATCTTCGATCAGGCGCTCTACATAATCCAAGGCTTCGTGGTAGTTCTGTACTTCTTTGACGTCCTTCCTAGAGCCCGCGACGCGCTTACCCTGGAGGACGGCCGTTACTTCACTTTCACCGAGATTATTACCTTCAATCTGATTCGAGTAGGTAATAGCCCGCACCTTGGCTTTGCGCAGAAGTTTTACCTCTTGTGGGGTTCCCAAGTACTCATCCAAAAAGGGCTTCGTTTCAGCAATCCGCATAAGTGATTTCACCAAGTTGTTTGTAAAAACAACTTCATGGGGAATCTTCAGACGGCTTAAGTAGGGATATCGTGACTCCATAAGCTATTGTCCGCCACTTTTCCGCCACTGTCAAGGTGGCGGGAATACTTAATCTTAGCTTGTCCGCCATTTGTCCGCCATCTTCCATGTTGGCGGGAAAGGCCCTCTTCTCGAACTTTACTCTGAAATGAATTAACTGGACTGAAAATAAGGACTGCGTAGCTGATATACTTGCTACGCTGGGTAAAAAAAAGCCCTCGGTTTTTTAACAGAGGGTAAAGATAGCTGCGTTTGGATTAAAAAAAGTGAATTTATTCATTCATTTTTTGGTGTGAATTCCAATTTCGCGATGACCCACCTCTGGAGGCTGCATCAGCGCTCGAATGGCATTAAATACTGTGCTAAATTGGTTGTCATATTTTTTCTCTAGATCGTCCAATCTTTTAGAGAGTTCATGATTCGAAGATATAACTTGTCTCAATTGAATAAATGCCCGCACAACCTGGATACTGGCGGTTATTGCTATTGGACTATTTATCACGCTTGCAAGCATGACAGCTCCATACTCGGTGAAAGCATAAGGCAATGAGCGACGCCCACCCCAAGATTCACTTGAGGTCGCAAATTGCGACCTCAAGTGAATCTAATAGAACCTTGTGGCCACGAATTAATAAAATAGATTTTTGAATTTTTTCAGAAGGGATAAAGCTGATGTGAAGCTCACAATTCAAAGTATGTGCCGCCC
>JANPNP010000492.1:0-15192 GCA_031427535.1 Bdellovibrionales bacterium
CAGTTTTAAATGAAAAAACTTTATCGGCGACTGTTACGTCCCTAAAGGCTCAGAATAAAAAAATAGTTTTTACAAATGGTTGCTTTGACCTTCTTCACGTTGGCCATGTTCGCTATTTACAACAAGCAAAAAGCCTTGGCGATTGTTTGATTGTTGGTATAAATACCGACAAATCAGTGCAAAAACTTAAGGGTCCCACCCGCCCCATTCAAAACGAAAATGACCGTGCAGAAATACTTGCTTCATTACATGCAGTAGATCATACAATTTTATTTGCAGAAGAAACCCCGCTGGAGTTAATAAAAAAAATTAAGCCTGATTTTTTAGTAAAGGGCGGAGATTGGAAAATACCACAGATTGTTGGCAGTGATTTCGTACTTAGCTACGGAGGATTTGTCCGGTCATTGCAGTTTGTCAATGGTCAGTCGACCACCTCATTAATTGAAAAATCTCAGAAGTAATTACAGCCCCGCAACTTGTGCTGAAGACTGTATTATTCCTGCTACTTGCGCTGCCATCTGAGAAACAGCTGGCTCTTGTGATGAGCTCATAGCTAGTAGCGATGGCAATAGGGATCTAAAGTTATTTAAAGACATTTGTGGCGCATCTGCATCGCGGCGCTGGCGGGCATCGATGTAAGAAGTAACGTCACCGCTTTTAATTTTTTGCATGTTCGTTCCAAGAATTGCCAGCGACTTTAGAACTAACTTTTTGTCTTGTGATTGAAATACTTGATTAAAAACTGCAACATGCTGTGGCTGCAAATAGGCTAAGTAAGCTTGCTCGATATAAGCTTGAAGCTCTGCAGGCAGTTGGGCTTGCACGTGAACCATCTGCGATAAGCTAGCCATCGATGGCTGTGCACGCAGTGCCATTAGCCCCAACCCCTTTATTTTTACGTCATCTTGATCGATCAGATCCTGCGCCATAGCTTGAAATTCAGCTACAGACACGTCTCCGGCACGATGAGCATTTATAAATGCTGTTAGAATTTCTTTATTTTGTTTTGCAAAAATATCGGCGCGCCACTGCGTGTATGACTTTCTATTTTTAATATCGGGTTTTACTGCTAACTCTGGCTCTACAACCGTTACATCATTTTGCTGCTCATAGCGCTGTGGAATACGGTTGTTATCAACGGCTGCAGTAACGGGATCTGGTTTTTTTACTTCAAGCTTAGCAACGATCGGCGTAGCGCCTGCAATTTTAATTAATTGCACATCTTTTTTAGATTTTGCTACCGCAGCTGTTTTCTTAGCTACAACTGGTGACTTTGCTTTCGAATTTTTCACTTCTGGCTTGGTTAATACGTTCATTTTAGCTGAAGTTTTAGGTTTGTAACTTCCTTCAAAGCGTTCGTCAATGTCGCGTCCATCTAATGAATAACCCGCGTACGATTCTTCAGGACGTTCCATTTGGTAATTGATAGCTTCATTTGCATCAAACTGTGCTACCGGCTGAGGCTTATTTGTTAACTTTGTGAATGCCACTAAGAAGGCGATGATCACCGCTAAGCCAAGCAAAGTAAAAATCTTTTCGTTTCTAGTAAGTGATAATTCCATTGTGTACCTCTTGCAGATACATACAGCACAGCATGGACCAACTTATAAAATTGCTAGCAATCGTATGCGATTTAATGCAATCAGAACGAGACAGTATTTTAAATTTACAAATTTGGTCATCGTAATTGGACAGCATTTGCACAGCTGTATCACTTCGAGACACATTGGCAAATACTTTAATCCTGGAAGCCCCAACATCACGTACCAGGATTAAGGTTATTGGGATCGCAAAGATCCCAATTTTTTTTCTGCCGGACAAAAACCAACACGTGTGCCTAGCTTTGCAGGAAATTCGCGGCATGTATCGGGCCTGTTTTCGTAAACAGTACAAAATCTACTTTTGGGATCTAGAAAATAACAATCTCCATTGGGCCTTTGCGTTAGCATAAAAAAATCTGTGCCGTCGCGGTAGCTAGAAATCACACCGGATTTTTTCAACTTTTTTGCAACTTTTTTTACCGAGTTCATAAGTTCATCATCAGATACAAGCTTCAAGCGAACTAAATCAGAACCTTTTACCTCAACCGGCATAGCACAACAGTTGGCCTGGCAACTAACGCAAAAAGTGCTGTCATAGGGCTTCCAAGTCGAAGGACGATCCTTATCAACTTTCAAAGTTTTCCCCACCGGAACTTTTTTGATTAAAAATTTTAAAGCTTAGTTTTTTCGGATTCCCGTCGCCATCAGCTTCATCAGAAAAACCTGAATCTTTCATGCGAAACTTGATCTTGGTATTTTCGATAATCACCCGTGGATCAAGGCTATGACTGTCTAAAATAACAATGTCGCGGGACGAATGCGCCGTCACTGAATTGTGATCCCAAATATACATTATATAAATTATTAGACTTCCCACTACCTGTGAAATGAGTAACGCTAGCATCAGCAAGACCAACAAGCTAATTTGCGGAACTACTTTATCAATTCGGCCCTTGTCTAAAATTTCAAAACGACTTTGTACCGATAACATTTGCGCTTCAACCTTTGAAGTTGCATCTGTTAACTCTTTATACTTAGTAAATTCCATTTCAGACTTTTTCTTTAAATCATCGTAAACCTGTGTCGCCACCGGAATTGCCTTAGCCTGATAGGCTACTTGATCGATAGCCTTCTGAATATCGGCAATTTTCGATTGGTGCATTTCAATTTCAAGAGTTAGCGCTTGGACACGTCCGCCATTTCCGTAAAGCTGGCTTTCGCGGCGCTTTGATGGACCTGGCGCTATAAGGCGAATAGCTTTCTGGTTTTCGGCAATCTTCATGCGAATTTCATTTTTTCGTACAAGTAGCTCTGACAAATACTCAGAGACCTTTTCTTTCGAACTTAAAGACATTAAATTCTCAGGCTTATTTTGAAACTCTGCCAGTTGGGTGTTCAAAGTTTTCATATTCTTTTCGGTAGTTTCGATTTGTCTTTTGATAAAGGAATCGACTTTTTGAATTTCTAAAAGCTCGCGTTCTTTTAACGTTTGCGCAACTGTGTTTAACGCAACGTTAGTTAGAAATAGAGCCACTTCTTTCTCTGAGGCTTGGAAGCTGATATCAATTTCAAAGTCTGACTGTAATTTTATTTTCGTCATAGCATCTAACTTTTGTATGGCTTGCCCTCGGCTTTCAGCAGTTAAAGGAATCGTTAGGTAATTTTCTTTAAAAATTTCAAAACCTTTCTTTTCCGCGATAGTTAGGCTTTCGACCTTTTCTTGTAGCTGAATGTCAGCTAGTAACTGATTAAAAAATTCTTCAGTTTTTAAGTATTCCAAATGCTTTTGTAGCGGTGAATTATTTTTTTTGCCATCTGCAACCGACTTTGTAAGTCCGAAGAACTGGGTAGCAAAAGACTGAAGTGAACTATTTTGTGCATCGTTGACGACAATTGATCCCGTGGAAACGAATGGGGTACGGTAAGCATAAATTACTAAAGCTGACATGGACGTTGCAGTAAAAAGAATTAAAAACAAAACCCAGTTTCCAGTAAATATTTTTGCAATCTCTTTCAGTGACAAATCTTCAGCTACAGTTTTTCTTCTAGATTCATAACGAGTGGAAATGCCATCTGCAGAATCTGCTATTTCGACACTGTTTTTAGATTCCACTTGCGGTGTATTTTTTGAGTCAATTTTATCCATTAGGAATAGCCCCCAAAACGTGCTTAAAACGGTATTGCTTCTAGCTGGTTTTCGAAACTGTGTTTTACCTCATATAAGGATAGACTGCCAGCTGCAGGCACCGATGGCTTCTAAGCACTGAAGATTCTTCAGGCCCAGTGTCAATTTCCGTTACGGTCGGGAAATATTCACACGGTCAATGGCTATTGAGTCGCCTGTCTTGAGGAGATTTGTTTCTGAATCTCAACAATTTGCTGTCGTAGCAAATTGTTCTCTTGGGTTAACTCATTTATTTGCAGTCGTAAATTGTTGTAAGACTGAGTAGATAAAATGACCTCGTCGGGTACTTTTATATCCTGGCTACCAACACCTGCAGACGCTAGTGAGGGTTTTTTTGCAACCGGTTGGGTAAAGTTAAACTGCGAAAGTAAGTCGATGATTTGTCTACGGTGCTCAATCAACTGCGCTAAGTCCTTGTCTTCGTCATCGGGTGATTGTACTGGCGCATCGGGCGACGATTTTAGAATTTGGCTGGCTTGAATTTCGGTTGTCAGCTTGGTCAGTTTTTTGTAGCTACTGTAGATGTTTTTCAATCGCGATAAGTCTGGTGGAAAAGTTCGCGTTAAATAGCAGTAGGCCGCAACCGAAACAACCAGCGACAGGGCTAATGACCGTAAAACGAATTTCAAGAAATTTATTGCAGCAAGCTTATATTCCACCTTCAACTATCGGCTGCTAGCATTACATGTCTTTAACCAAAAAAAGTCTAGTAATGAGACATATTCGTGTTTAATTGAAATCACGAAAGATTTATTCATGTTGGGTCTAGTCTGGGCCGAAACGTATTTAGGAGGATTCAACATGAATTCAAATTACGATGCGAATCTGGTTTACCAGTTTCTAATTAATACACCCGAGTCGGCCCTCAAGAAAATGCTTGTCGACAAAGCCTTTACCGAAGTGCACTTTAACTTGCTTATGAAGGTCGTAAGAAACTCGGACGAAAGTAAATTCTGTGATCATTTTTACAACTCGACGTACCCAAAGGCAAAATACAACGCGAATGAAATCAACTTGAAAGAAAAATTTTGGGATAGCTGTATCGCAGCTTTAAATGTTCATGGCCTACTATCCCCTGCCCAAAAATCTGCCGCCTAATTTTGATGTTTTAATTCCCTTTCACCAGTTCGCAAGCGAACTGGTGGCGGAATTAGCTCGCCTAAAAATTAAAATACTATTTCAAAATGAAAAAATATTTCTGGTCGAAGCTGTTGTGATTAAACCTACTTGGGCCCAGGACTGGTGGCCAAACAGCGCCCGCCTTCTGCTAGAGGGAAAAGCTCAGGCTGTAAGATTCTTAAAATCACACGCGAACTTTGGCCATTATGCCCCGGCCGAAGATTCAAAAATTGGCAAAAGCCTACTAAAAGAAATTAAAAACTTAGAAAAAAAGCGGATTGAACTGGGCTCGCTTTTTAAGTTTTCCTATTTTTCCTGGACTGTCATAGACGACAGTTTGATCTTTTGCGAAAAACCCTACAGCCGATTTCCCAGTGGCTGGCATGAATTTAATGAAGATAAAACATTTCCCCCGAACCGAGCATACTTGAAACTTTGGGAGTTATTTACAGTACACACCCTTCCGTTGGACAAATCGGCTTCGGTCATCGAACTTGGGGCAAGCCCCGGAGGTTGGACATGGGTTTTAAGTCAGCGCTTTAAGAAAGTTTATTCTGTAGACCGTGCTGACCTGGATAAAAAAATTCAGAAAATTTCAAATATAGAACATCATATCGGTGATGCATTTCAAGTCGACTGCGATCAGTTCAAAGACTGTTCCTGGTTGTTTTCAGATATTATTTGCACTCCTCAGAAGGCGTATGATCTAATTGAATACTGGATGAAAAACTCACGCATTAAAAATTATGTTTGCACCATCAAATTCAAAGGCAATTGTGACTTTGAAATACTAGAAAAGCTCTTAAAGATTGAAAACTCTGCTGTTTTGCATCTTTACCAAAACAAAAATGAAGTTACTTGGATGCGGTTAGCACCATGAAAGACGAATTAAATTTTTATACCCTTCTGGATCAGTTAAATACAAAAGAAACCATCGATTTTTTAATTCATAGCCAAAGTGAAGTTACGTTTAAAATTAATTCTCAGCACTTGAAAACAAAAATTTTATCAAAAAAAAATACACTGCAGTTCGCTGTGTATAAGTTTAATTTTGAACAGTACTTTGACGAAGCAGTAACCTGCTCTTTTGAAATTAGTGCTGAGAAATATTTTTTTAAGTCCCAGGTATCCACTATGGCATCAGAATTATTATTAGCTATTCCTAATGAAATTTTTAAATTGCAACGTCGTAATGACTTTCGGGTCCCGGTACCGGCGTCGATTCCATACACGTGTGAAATTATTGGCGTTAACAGCTCTCCAGTTAAACTTAAGGCCGAAATACGCGACCTTAGCTTAGGTGGTTGTCAATTGGCTGTTAAAATAACCGGAACTTCGTTTCATAATGGTGATGAGCTTTATTTAAAACTTAAGCTAAATTCATTTGATTGGGACAAAATTCATTGCAGTAGTAAGCGAGTCGTTAGCAACGATTCGGATTCGAAATTGAGTGTTGGTGTTAAGTTTTTAGAGACCAGTGCTGCTTTTGCAACCGATTTACAAAGCCTGTTAGTGCAGCTAGATCGTATTCATCGTGGCAAAAGTTATGAATAAGTTAATTAGGCCACCTAAAACGATAACACGGTAAACCGGTAATTTAGGCTTCACCGCCAGTATTCCGAATGACACAATAAATATAATCCAAAATGGCCCGGACAATATATAGTTTTCATTCATCTTGTAAACGGTGATTAGTAAAACACCTACCACTGCTGACGTAGCACCTAATAAAAAATCTTGTATCCAGTGCTGCTGTCCCAGCCAGTTAAGTACTTTCGGAAACCACGTTATCATGTGAAATAATGGCAACAAAAATATTCCGGCAGTTGCCGCTATGGCGCCCGGAAGGCCCGCGACCTTGTAACCTAAAAATGTTGCCGTGATCGTTACAGGCCCCGGAGTCATCTGACCAAAGGTTACGCCGTCGTTAAATACGTGCAGACTTAGCCAGTGGTACTGCACCACAAACTGCTGCTGCAATACGGGTAATAATGCTAATCCAGTTCCGAAAACAAAGGCTCCGGCGTAAGCACAGACCTTAAACATTTTCCACAGCAGTTCCCAATCGATCGCTAGCAATGCCAACGACAGTATGGGCTTTGGCTTCCTATTTATCCACCCAAAAACAACCGCGCAAATAAGACCAAATCCAATTATTATTGCGGGCTCAGGTATGGACTGCCGGAAATACAAAACGGCAGCTAGCGTGACGATAATCCAGAATGTTTTTTGTTGGTAATACTGCAGAAAGAAAGTTTTTAATCCAAGAAAGATAACCGCTGCCACCGCAAATTGAAATCCGTTCAAAATAATGCTAACGTAAAAGTTATCAGATAAATACTTATACCCAACGCCGGCTGCTATCATTAGGCAAAACGCAGGAAGCAATAAGGAAATTCCCGCAAATATTCCAGCTAAGCGACCCGCTAGATGTTGGCTGCAGAATACTGCCATTTGAAAAGCAATTGGGCCAGGCATTGCTTTTATTAAAGTGAATGCATGATCGAATTGGTAAGCAGTAATTTGCTTGGTCTCGGTGACGAAGTGGTATCGCATTTGCTGAATTAATGCTAACGGACCGCCATAGCCTGTCGCCCCTAAAGTTAAAAAGTATTTACATAGTACAAGCACTAATTCTTTTTCTTTTCCGACCAACGCTGGTTATAAATTTTTAATTCGCTATTGAAATTTAACTGGTGTTCTTTTAAGTAATCTTCAAAGTTTTTTCGCTGATCGCGCATGTCTGATTCAAATTCATCTCGTTTGTCGCGTTGCTCAGAAAAAAAAGTTTTTCGCTTACCATCTAACTCAGAAAAAAAATCAGCCCTTTTATCACGATCTTTTTTTTGTCTTGAAAAATCAGTTCGCTCTTGCTCTAGATCCTTTAAAAACTGCTCTTGGTTTTTTTTCTCGGTTTTTGAAAACTTATCGCGAACTTTCGCTAAATCACTGTTAAATAATTCGCGTTTTTTACGGGCTAGATTGTCATACTTTTCACGGATATCAGATGGCTCTAATCTGAAGTCATGCATCCACTCGGCCAGTAGGGCCTTTTCATCATTTAATTTACGGGTCTTTTCGGGAACCGATTCCCGCAGCTTATCCAGATCGGAACGATCTTGGCTTAAACTGTATTTAGGGTCTACCAAGGTCTGGTCTGCAGGATTAGCCTGACCGGGTTGCGTCCGTTTGGTTTCGATCTGACATGATGACAGCAGCACGGCAACTACAGCTAAAGACCGGATTATGTGTTTCATGGCTTTATGGTAACAAATTAGACTTGAATGACAAACAGATTATACCGAAATGATACATATGAAAATAGGGCATCACTTCGGGAAGCGTAAGCCACGCTGGAATTTTTTTACGGATCAATATCAATCACTTGTTGATAGTTCATCAGGTCTTATTTTAAAAATTTTTGCAGTTTCTGTGGTTGCGCAAATTGTATTTCTTTTGCCTGCACTTTATTGGATATTTCAGAATTACAGCATAATTCAAACACTGATGCCGACGTCATTTAACTTGAACGAAAATATTGAGTTTGAAAAAAAATGGATTGTTTTTCTAGCCCTAGTTTCAACTGTTGCTACCAGTTTAGTGAATGCCTATTTGTGGCTGTATGTTTACAAAATGAATTCTAAATCTTATGGTATTATTCGCGATCCCGTTGAGTCGCACGCCGAAGCTGTCGATCAGCATCTTGCTTCTTAATTGATTCGCGCTTGTCATGTGATTTTTTACCCTTAGCCAATCCTATTTCGACTTTAACACGGCCATTTTTAAAATACATTTTTAGTGGCACGCAAGTTAAACCACGCTCGCGAAGTGCTGCGTAGATTTCTTCTAACTCGTGCTGATGTAAAAGTAATTTACGCAGTCTTTCAGGTTGATGGTTATTGTAACTACTGGCTTTATATTCGCTGATGTGTGCATTCTGCAAAAATGCTTCGTGTTTCTGAAAGGAAATGTAGGCATCTTTCAATTGAATATTCTTTGCCCGAATCGATTTAACTTCACTACCAGTTAGTACTAATCCAGCTTCAAATGTTTCTATGATCTGATAATTAAAACGAGCTTGCTTGTTGTCTTGTATTAATAGAATAGATTTTTCCAACTAGCCCTCAGCGTTTTAAGTAATGAAACAATGAATTAATTTCTATAACAGATAATTCTTCAGCCCGCACCTTTTCCGTTTTCCGATTCTGATTTAGCCACTCGGGTAACCGAGTTTGATCGAACATTTCACCCAAAGCCAACAAATTGGTTTTAAGTATACGACGGCGCTGCTGAAACGCCAACTTGACGAATCTTAGGTATTCTTCTGGAACCTTAACATTTGAAGTTTTGGGCTTAAACGATAAGACGCGGCTGGCAACCCTTGGCGGCGGTTTAAAATCGCGCGGGCCAGCATCACATACGGTTTGAATGGTCCAAAATTCTTGGGCGATGATGCTTAACATTCCGTAGTGCTCGGTCTGGTGCACTGCGCGAATTCGCTGCGCCACTTCTTTTTGGAACATCAGGACCATACCGTGAAGCGGATTGGCATCTAGGCTTCGATCAATGACCAAAGACGATGAAATCTGATACGGCAAATTACTAACCAACAGATGGCCCGCGTAGGGCTGCCAATCTATCTGCAGCGCATCGGCATTGATGATATCGCAACCCTGCTGCTTCCAATATGCAAAAAGATTTCGGTCCAGTTCGATCAATTTTAAATTTTTATGTCGCTCTAATAAAATATCGGTCAGCGCACCACAACCCGGCCCGATTTCTAAGACTTTTTCGCTTTGAAACAATGAAGCTGCAGTAATTATTTTATCAATTACTGCATCTGAAATTAGAAAATTTTGACCCAGTGATTTTTTTGCATCAATATTCAATTCATTCTGACGTTTTTCTAACCTGGCGTAGGCAGTCATGTTTTACCCGTTATAACTTTTTCCAGTTTCAGATCGTATTTAAAATCACTTTCAATGGACTGAGCAAATGGGCCCATATCAAGCCCATCTTTTTCGCCCTTTTGTAAACGTAATAATCCCGTGTAGCCAATCATGGCGGCGTTATCCGTGCAGTATCGATGCGGCGGTATGACTAATAATAAGTTATGTTTCTTTGCCAATTGCTCAGCACGCTCACGTAACCTTGAATTGGCACTGACCCCACCTGTGATTATAACTTTATTGCATTTGTAAAGTGTGGCCGCTTTGTATAATTTGTGCAGCAAAACATCGACAATGGCCTCTTGAAACGAAGCGCACAAATCTGCTTTTTGTATTTCGATTTCTGCCAAAGATAATTTTTCCACGGCACGTGCAGCGGAAGATTTAAGTCCGCTGAAGCTCATCATTAAACTGTCCTCAGTGATTAGACTTCGTGGGAAACTGTATTTCTGTGGATCACCGCCTGCAGCGCACCGATCAACAAGGGCCCCACCAGGAAAGCCAAGACTAAGCATTTTTGCAAATTTATCAAAGGCTTCACCTGCAGCATCATCTTTTGTGGTTCCTATAACAGTGTACTTACCAAAATCTTCTACCCAATACAGACTGGTGTGGCCGCCGCTGACGGCAAGAGCTACGAAGGGATATGAAAAATTATCTGGCGGCTGATAGGTATCATCTTTCAGAAATGGTGCCAGCAGATGACCTTCAAGATGATTAATGCCTATCATCGGAATTTGAAACGATTGCGAAATGGCCTTTACTGTCATGATACCAACGATAAGTGAACCAATTAAACCCGGTCGATTTGTAACAACCAATCCATCAATATTTTTCCACGTTAATTTATTTTTTACTAATACGTGGTCAATCAACGGAAGTAACGAGACGGAATGATTTCTACTTGCTATTTCGGGAACGACTCCACCGAACGGAGCATGGGCTAAGTCTTGATTTGCAGATACTTGATCGACGACAAAACCATTATCTTTTACGATTGCTACCGATGTGTCATCGCAGCTAGATTCGATGGAAAGGACAGTTCTAATTTCTGTCACTGGTATTTTATTTCTTAAGCTTTGCTAAGCGAATCTTAGCTTTTTTTCCTGCTTCAGCTTTCGCATAGTTAGCGATAACTTCTTCATAAAAGGCCATGGCCTCTTCTTTCATACCAAGCTCTTGGAAACAGACGCCAATTTTATATTTGGCATCGGCAACATTTTTACCTTTAGAGTTTTCGTCAACGTACTTTTGATAACTTAAAATAGCTTTCTTCCACTCTTTTTTTCCAAAGAAATCTTGCGCGATATCATAGGCCGTTCCACTCGCAGGCACGGCAGCACTTTCTTTCTTAGAACTTTCAGTCTTTGCAGTCGCTGATTTCTTCGGAGATGCTTCAGAATTATTTTTTGTATTCGTATCCGAGCTACTTGGGGTTGGGGTCTGCGCTTGCGACTTGCTTGGTACGATAGGGCTAGCTGCCGCCGCTGCGGCTTCAGCTTCAAGCCGTTGAATTTGTGCTTCCATTTTTACAAGTGCATCTTGCATGAGCTGTAATTTCTGGGTGTCGGCCGAATTTGCCAGTGCCGCTTTTTCTTTTTGTAACGTAGTTATTTGATTTTCTAAACTTTCGATACGGCCATTAAATCCACGAATTAGATCGTCTTTTTCGTCAACAGCAGCTGCAGCCTTGGTATTTAGCTGTGACTGCGCTGGCGACTGAGCTGTAGCTTGATTGTCAGCACTTTTTTTACCGTAGAGGCGTGATTGTTCTTGCTCTGATAAATCACCTCGAGTTTTTAAACACGAAGTTAGCAAAGCGGAAATTATAAATAAAAAAATCAGTTTAGACATCATAGAACATCTCCATTTTGTTGTCGTATCAAGCGTGCCGAGTTTTCTGCTTTTTCAGCCGATAACCGCGCTTTTAAAAAAAGCTCTTTAGCTTGTTCGTATTCGCGCTCGTTATACAAAATTCGTGCTTGGCGGTAACTTTCTTCGGCTTGATGCCAGTGTCCCGGAGAATAGCGCACGGCTTGAACTGCACGCGCGGCTTTGATCGCAATATCTGCTAAAGTATAGTCATCAAGGGGTGGTGTCGCTGAAATGCAGCTTGTAAGCCATATCAACAGAAAGAACACGAGCCCTTTTTTTAACACCTAATTATCCTTAATTTCCTGATGGAACAAAATTAGCACGTCGGTTTTTGGCCAAATCGGCTTCAGATTCACCGGTAGATAAAAGTTTTTCTTTACCGAAGCTAACAGTAGTTAGTTGGTCTGCAGAAATTCCCATAGATACCATCATTTTTTTTACAGAAATGGCGCGACGTTCACCTAAAGATAGATTGTACTCAGTCGAACCGCGCTGATCGCAGTGACCCTCAATTTGCATTTTTCCACCATTTTTTTTCAACCAGGCAACGTTGGCTTCTAACTTTGTTTTTTCTCCGGCCGGCAAAGTGGCTTTGTCATAATCAAAAGAAATACTGCTTAAGCCAGCAATCGATCCACTGTCACTACCTGTGCTGCCATAATTCATTGGTGATGCATCTATTTTTTCAGATCCGCCGCCACCGGTAGTTTCTGAAACAATTCCAGAATCGCCAGCTTCTGCCCCTGATTTTTTTCTCCAGCTAGAGCAACCTACAGCTAAATTGAACACACAAAATAATAACACTAACTTTTTCATAAAATCTCCTGATTTAATATCGTAATTATCCCAAGTCTTTAATCTAGATGATCATGCGGTCTTGTCAAACCTTCATTGGAGATTCACACTAAATACTTATGACTAAAATAAAGTTACTTCTAGCTACCGCGATTAGTTTTTTTACGTTGAATTTGCAAGCCCAACGAGTTGGCTTCGCGAACGAAAACTGGAAAACTATAAAAACTGAGCATTTTGATATCATTTTTAGCGCTGAGCAGCAGGATTTAGGCCTGTATTATGCGGACGTTGCTGAAAAGGCATTTCAAAATCTGCAAACAATTTTTACAGAGAAGCCTTCACGCACCGTGCTTGTGGTAAACGATAAAACAGATGCGTCGAATGGCTATGCAACCCGAATACCTTACCCTTTTATAATGGCTTATGCTGTGCAAATTAATGACCACGAAAGCCTTTCTGAATCCGGAGAATGGGCTCGGGAATTAATAACTCATGAAATGACTCACATTTTGCAAATGGAACCTGCACTTGGCTTTTACAGGTTTTTGCGCCCAGTGTTTGGAACCATCGTCGCACCGAATTTACTTTTACCCCTTTGGTGGAAAGAGGGCATGGCTGTCGAGATGGAAACTCAGTTTTCAAGCCGCGGTCGCCTACGATCGGTGCATCAAGATTCAGCCCTAAGAGCTTTGCATTTAGACAAAAAATTATTTTCTTACACATTAGAATCTGTGAATGAAATTCTTCCGAGTTGGCCCTACGGAAATCGGCCCTATCTTTTTGGCTCTGTACTCTGGAATTACTTAGGAAAGATGAAGAAAAAATCGTCTGTTGATTTTTTAACCCAGCAACATGGACGTAGCATTCCTTATTTAATAAACGCTCCCATGCAGGAACTGAACGAAGACTCTTACACCGATGTTTACAATCAAAGTCTTCTAGCGGTCCAAGACAATGCTGAACAACAAATTCAGGCTTTGGAAAAATCGGCCACAACTGAACTAACACCTGTTGCGATCAACGGACAAACAGCAATCCAACCTATTTTTTCTAAAAGTCAGCAGCTATTAGCCTTTGTAGAAAGTAAAGACGGTGATCCTGAACTTACAATTCAAAGAATGGACGACACCTTCGTAGAAAATCTAAAGAAAAAACCTACCGGACAACTAAGTTCGATTATTTTTCATCCAAACTTAGCGCAAATATATTACACGAAAATTGATCGCCTAAATTCAAAAGAATCTTTTTCAGATATTTTTGTTTATGATATCACAACTGATGCTGTTGTTCGCTTGACTACGGGTCAGCGGGCCCGCGATCTGCGCTTTTCAGATGACGAAAAAAGTCTTATTTTCATTGCGACGTTTAATGGAAAAACACAGATTAAAACTTTAGAGCTAGCCACGAAGACGGTGACAACTTTACTAGAGTCCAATTTTAATCAGCGTTTTTATTCTCCGCTGTTTTGGGACGAAACCACTGTATTGTTCACAGATAAAGACAGCACCGGAAATGTCATTTTACAAAAAATCGATTTAAAAACTAAAGCTGTCAGTACCTTATCTTTATCTTTAAAAAACATTGGCTTCTTACGAAAAACAAACGGAAAACTTTATTTCACCTCTTCAGAAAATGGAGTTTTTAACATTTATGTATCAACTGACTTAAAGTCTGCCGCACCCGTTACGCACGTAAAAACGGGTATCTGGAGCTTCGCCGTCGACGAAGACAGCCGAAAAATTTGGGCCACAACTATGACCGGCGAAGGGTTTCGCATTACTAAAATGCCGCTGACTACGATCAAAGAAAAATTGCCAGTGATTTCCAATAAACTGGTCGAGCACTACGAGCCTTTCACAGAAACGGCGACTACGTCCGTGCTAGAAGTTGGCGAATACAAACCGGGGGGTTACTTGTGGCCACAGTACTGGATACCTTATATTGCATCGACAAGCTCTTCGGAAGGTGTCTACGTGCAAGCGCAGACTTCGGGGTATGACCCAATAAAAATTCATCAATATTCTTTGTTAGGGAACTACCAATCGGATACGAAAAAAGCTGGCTTTGCGGGTTCATACACAAACTCATCGTTTTCAGTTCCGATCCAGTTGGGCGCATTGCAGACTAATGTAACCTTTGGCACTGTCGATCAAATTGTTGAAACGCAAACGCAGTTTGTAAGTTTAAATCCTGATATGTTTCGTGTGAATAAGTATTTGTCGTTGCAAGTCGGCTATCAGCAGCAATCCACAAACTTTGTTACCACAACGAAACATGCGGGACCATTCACGCAACTTGTACTTTTAAATTACGATCAAAATATTTTTCAAATTTCTCCTGAAGAAGGTGTCGGCGCAGCGCTACGGTATGAGCGCCAACAAAATTTACAAGGAAGCATTGATTACAACCGCGTGTACGCCACGTTTTTGAAATTTCATTCGTATGGCCTACCGAAGCATCATGCGCTTATGCTGCGCTTAAATGGACTGATAACTTTTGAACCATTGCCAGCGCGTTTTGGCTCAAGCAATTCATCAGCATTCCTAGCTGCTGATACGTTAAACCCGCAGTTTGTTTTACGTGGTTACCAGCCGAACCAATTTTTTGGTCGAAGCCTTTGGACTGTGAATACTGAATATCGATTTCCAGTTATGACGATCGAGCGCGGTGCTGTTAGCCCAGCATTTTTCTTAAAGCGATTATCTGGCGCCATTGTTGCCGATGGACT
>JANPNP010000493.1:0-3137 GCA_031427535.1 Bdellovibrionales bacterium
TCTCAATAATAAAAAAATAAATCTGGTATTTGAATATGCAATTCCTTGGGTAACAATAGAAATTAAAAATGTTGTTGTTAGGAATTTAAATGGCTTACCAATAAATATAATTCTACCACAATACAATTCAATTACAGCAAAGGAATATGAAATCTTATCAGAAGTGGAAAAACAAAAATTCCAATTAGAAGCGGAAATGCGGCCTCTTTTAAGGCAAACCAAATTCCCCCCAGTGCAAGTAGTGTTAAAGTTCCTGAAACCAACACGTTGAGCAAACCTAAGACAGCAATGTAATTTATTTTTTTAGAATCCCAAAGTGATTTGACAGAGAAAAAAACGGGGAATGCCAAAGCCAATATCACAGCATATTTTGGTTCCAAACCAAACTTGTGGCCCTTGTTTAGTATTAAAACTGGAATTAAAATATTAAAAAGAATATTGCTAAAGCTGTCGTTTTTTTGCATGTGCGTATAGTAGTGCGATCCCACACCATTTGCCAAATGCAAAATACAGTTTGGCAAAGGTCTTTGGTTTAGGTAACGTTTAAGATAACCGTAAACATAATTGGCCAATCATGAAAGGCAATACGATGAAAAAAATCACTTTAGCTACCGTTCTTTTAGCACTTTGTTTCGCAACTGGTTTTACATGTTCTAAAAATGCACCCCAGCAGGTAGCAACTCCGCCGGAAACAACAGCTCCAGCAGATGCACAAAATCAGATGGCAGCGCCCCCTGAGACTGCTACTGCGCCCGTACCTGCGCCGACTGAAACTCCGGCTCAGCCTGCAACAGTTACTAAGTAGTAATTCATAATGTATTTACTCTAGATGTTTCAAACAACGTCTAGAGTTTTCGCTCGACTTGCATGGGTTTAATTACCGTGCTCCAATTGATGACATAGGCTTACCTGTGATTTTCAACAAGGAGTACCACCATGGAATCTATTTTCGGCACCTGTTACGGTTATTTATTAAATTCTTTGCCTTTGTGGCAATCCATACTTGGATCGCTTCTCATTTTGCTTTTTCTAGGCTTTTTCAGCATGCCCCTTATAGTTTGGGCGCTAGTCGGTGCTGTCTTGCTTATCGGTTTTCAAATCCCCCTGGTCGGTTTAATTATTTACGCAATTATTATGGCGGTCTTTTTAATTAAGCCCATTCGCGCAGTGGCTATTTCAAAATTGGTCATGAGCATAATGCAAAAATTAGGTGTAGTTCCAAAGATATCAGCAACCGAGCGAACAGCTCTTGAAGCAGGTGTGGTGTGGATCGAGAAAGATTTGTTCTCGGGTAATCCTAATTTCGAAAAAATTATGCAAGAGCCCTACGGAAAACTTACAGCGGAAGAAGCACTGTTTATGAAGGGGCCGGTCGAACAACTTTGCCAACTTGCAGAGCCTTGGAAAATTTGGAAGAATAGAGACATTCCTGCTAACGTTATTGATTTTTTACGAACGCATGGTTTTTTCGGCATGGTGATTCCGAAAGAATATGGCGGTTTAGGTTTCACAGCTATGGCGCACTCAGAAGTTGTGATGAAGGTTGCATCACGTTCACTGCCTTTATCAATTACCGTGATGGTTCCTAATTCCTTGGGCCCTGCTGAATTGCTAATTCATTACGGTACGGAAGCGCAGAAAAAGCATTGGTTACCACGATTAGCCAACGGCTCTGAAATTCCGTGCTTTGGACTAACAGAGCCTACGGCAGGATCAGATGCAGGCTCTATCACATCGTCTGGTGTTGTTTTTAAAAATGCTGAGGGAAAATTAGCAGTGCGGCTAAATTGGAACAAGCGTTGGATCACACTAGCATCTATTTCTACTGTAATTGGTCTTGCATTTCGCTTACGTGATCCAGATAAATTATTGGGTGACGTTGAAGATTTAGGAATTACCTGTGCCTTAATACCGTCGAAAACTGCGGGCGTAGAAATTGGAAGACGGCATGATCCGTTAACTATTCCTTTTCACAATTGTCCAACAACTGGAAAAGACGTTGAAGTTGTTTTAGAGGACGCTGTTGTTGGCGGTCGCGGAGGAGTCGGTCAAGGGTGGACCATGTTAATGGAGTGTCTTGCGGCCGGCCGCGGAGTTTCATTACCAGCCCAATCAACTGGCGGCGCTAAATTAGCATTTCGTGCAGCATCATCACATGCACTTATTCGTAAACAATTTGGATTTAGCATTGGAACCTTCGAAGGCGTTGAAGAGCCGCTAGCGCGCATAGGTGCAACAACATACGGAATTGAAGCCGTGCGCCGATTTACTTTAGGAGCGCTAGATAAAGGTTTAAAACCACCGGTTGTGACCGCCATGATTAAGTACCAATGCACCGAAATGGGTCGCCGAGTCGTCAATGACGCGATGGATGTCATGGGTGGTGCTGGCATTTCTTTAGGTCATCGTAATTTGATTGCTGAAGGCTACGTCGCAACACCAATTGGTATTACTGTTGAAGGCGCAAACATCATGACGCGAACACTGATTGTTTTCGGACAAGGTGCTTTGCGGTGTCATCCGTTTGCGTTTGATGAAGTGGCAGCGATCGAATCTGGCAACGTGAAAAATTTTGACCGTGCATTCTGGGGTCACATCGGTCACGTTGTCACAAATTTATGTCGTTCGATTTTACTATCCTTAAGTCGGGGCTACTTAACTGGTGCACCATCTGGAACGCATCCGAAAATTCGCATTCACTACCGCAGATTGAAATGGGCATCGGCAACGTTTGCCATTTTAGCTGATGTGGCCATGGGAACACTTGGCGGACAGTTAAAGGCAAAAGAAAAAATCACCGGACGCTTTGCTGATATTTTTTCAAATATGTACATGGCAACGTGTGCATTACGCCGTTTTAAAGAAGACGGTCAGCCTGAAGAGGACCTTCCGTTTTTACAATTCTTTTTAAAGAATTCGATGTGTGAAATTCAAAAAGGTTTTGATGGATTATTTGATAACTTAAAAATTCCGGGCCTTCGTTGGTTTATGAAGGGCGTTTTAGGCGCGTGGTCACGAATCAATTCCATGGAGTCGCAAGCAACCGATGGTTGGTCACATGTCATTTCAAAAAATATGTTAACCGCAAGTGCGCAACGTGACCGCCTTACCGACGGCATCTACTGGGTTATGGAATC
>JANPNP010000494.1:0-6891 GCA_031427535.1 Bdellovibrionales bacterium
ACAATCGACAATGCTTGTGTAACAGCAGACACAGTTCAGACAATTGCTCCGGTTCGTCATTGTGCAAAGTTAGTTCCAGTAACTGTTAACAAAGGTGGCGAGCAAGGTTCTTACACTGACTGGGTTTGCCAACAATGGGAAATTTCTAATCTTTCTTACCCACGTGCTTTCGAAAAAACTGTATGTACTGAAATGAGCTCAGGCGAGCATTATACTGGTTGCGTAAAGAGCGAAGTTGTATCTGCATTTTTACCAGACACAATCAAAGTTGCGTACGTTACTGACCGTGGCGAGCACAGCAATTTTCCAGGTGTTTCTAAAAATCACACATTCCCAACTTGTAATTAATTTAGTTTAGTTTAATCCAACAACTCAAGGGCCCCAATAGCCCTTGAGTTGTTTTTCTTAGGATGTAGATGAAGGCTTACCATTTTGATCAATTCAAAGATTTCTTCGAATTTCAAATGCACGAAAAGGCCACCGCCCGTCGCGGCCGTAAAAAAACAACTCTTCACCAACTGGCAAAAAAATTAGGTTACAATTCGGCCAGCAGTTTATCGATGATCGCAAAGGGCGACCGACTGCCTTCCCAAAGTTTACTTGAGGGTCTATTTGAAGAGTGGAACATCACTTCAGGTGATCGTGACCGCATACGACTGCAGGTCGAAATCGAGAAAAGAAACCGCAATGGTAAAAATCCCATTCAGTTAATTGCTAAATTAAATCAGCTTACACCGTATCATAAAATTAACATCAACCAACACCTTTTGATCCGAGATTGGTATGTACTTATCATTAAAATTCTTGCTGGCTGTCCCCAGTTTTCTGAAGACCCGCACGTAATCAGTCAAAAACTAAGAAAGAAAATTACTCCGTTACAAGCAAAAAAAGCCCTTGAGTTACTTGTTGAAACCGGATTACTAAAAAAAGATCCCGTGACATCGAAAATATCACCTGCGATCGGCCATATCGAAACATCCCACGAAATTTCGGATGAAGCTATTCGAGAAAATCATAAAGGCATGATCAAAAGGGCTTACGAAGCCATCGAAGAACAAAGCATCAAGCAGCGTCATTATAATTCACTGTCAGTGCAGTTTGATATGAAACGAATGCCACAAGCAAAACAAAAAATTTTAGATTTTGTTAAGCAGTTTAATGAAGAATTTAACGCCGAAGATGCAAATCAAATCTACCAACTGAATGTTCAACTATTTGAACATTCTAACGGAGGAACTAATCATGATGTCTAATCGATCGATCTACTTTCTTATCAGCTTGCAAATGTTTTCGCAAGTTGGCTTTGGCAGCGGAAATGTGATTGGCAACGGGGCTGGCCTTGTCGAGAACCAATTTCAATTTGCCTATTCAACAATTTCCTCTGTAGCTACTCAATGTGCCGAATTTAAAAAATGCGAGACCAACGCGGTCGAAAATAAACTACTGACACAAATTTCTTTGATCATACAAAAAAATAGCACCAACGTAGAACGACTGTTATTTCTATCTGAAAAGCTAAACCCTGGTTTTTTTAATACCGGTGAAAATGAACAGCACCGAATTGCGAAAACAAAATTACAGGAAAATTCAACGATTTATGTAAATTTAGATCAGATCTACTCGGCAGACGGCAAACCCGCTTTAGATTATCCAACGATCATTTCTATCTTAACCCACGAACTGGGCCATCAAGCTGGTGAAAGAAACCACGCGAAACTTGATATTTTAGGGAACAAACTAAAAAAAGTTGTGTTGCAAAAACTAGCTCGTCATCAGATGAACTTTGGGGAAAACAATGATTCAGTTGAAATACTGATGATGAGTCATGACTTCCCAGTAAGAACCTCGGAACTGATCGTTTCTTGGGGAACTAAAAGCTTGGATGCAACTTCGGGCATCATCGAAATATTAAGTTGCCGTAGCCCGCAAAAATCCATCGCCGGATTTGAATTTCAAAACGGTCATTTTTTAGTCGCTAATACGAATGCAACCAATGTAATTAATTTTGGACTTTGGGTTGATATTTACTGCTACTCACCTGAAACCAAAACTGTGGAAGTCGAAAAATACGAAATGAAATTACAAATTAACCCAGAGCTTTCAATTAAGGTGATTTTACTTCAAGAGATTCTGCCAAAAAAGAATTGAGAAATTTTGAGAAATTACAGTTTTCATTTTATTTTATAGGATAGCTATACTGATTTATAGTATAGCTATCCTACTAGGTAGTATGAAGAATTTTTCATGTATCAATCATTATTTGTAAATGCTGTCGCCGAAAAAGTTATGCTGTATATTGCAAATTACGGCGAAGGATACATTGAGGTTACCTGAACTAAAGTCCTGATATGTGAGGCGAATTAAAAATGAACCAGAACACATAATTAAATTTCAGATGCTTGGGGCCGCTTGCTCCAGTCATTTTTATTTCTCAGGTATTCTCAGGTTTCTTAAATCTGCTAGGACGAAAATCTAAACTCTCAAGTGGTGGCCCTTTTAGTCACTTCAGAAAAAAATAGGAGCCAACGAATGGTCCCATTTTTTCACTCGATAAATCTCCAATGACGCCAGCTTGACTCCGAGCGTGTCATTTCTAAGTCTGGTTTGCGTGCCAAGTAAAGCATGCTAATCTATTTATGCGTGAAAATTTTAGCCATTTCAGTTATTTTGGTATTAGCAGAGTTAAGCTGGACCCAGATCCTTATTCCATTTGGTTTTTGGAATAACACCAGCGCCACACTAGTGATTTCTGATGCGACGACCTACAACTATGGCTCGATAAACATAAGTACTCCTACAGACAAGACATTTTCAGTTTCAAATACCGGAAACGCGGCTGCCTTTTCGATGACTGCATTCGCTTTTACAAACCCTACGGTTTACACATTTAAAGGCGGTACATATCCTGGAACTGGTGGTACGTGTCTGGCTACTTTGCAAGTATCATCATCCTGCACAATTGTGGTAACAGCCAGCAGGGCCACGACCGGCACCGTCACTGACACGATACAGATCAACTACCGCCGAAAAACAGCAGAAGTTTCAGCGACTCGTCCTATCACGGCAACCTTTACTAATGTGGCCACTCAGCTGGCGTGGATCACAACCCCAAGCTTTATCAAAATTAACGAATGCCAAGCCGTTACCGTTCAACGTCAAGACAGTGCTGGAAATCCAGTAACGACAGCTTTGGCCACAGCAATTACTTCGCTTCTTTTTAACAACGGGACCACAGGCACTTACTATTCTAACTCAGGATGCGCAACAGTAATCACAACGTCATCGATAGCTGCTTCAACAAATTCAATAACAATTTATTTCCGTAACACAACGTCTGGTCAAACCGGAATACTTGTCGCAACTGCGGCCGGTTTAACTTCGGCTTCGCAAAATGTTACGATTACCACAGCGCCAACCAAACTATTTATTAATCCGTCCCCGACCATCAAGACCGCAACATGCGCCCCTGTTCCAATTAATTCAGTAGATGCGAATAATTTTAATTCCAATGCTGGCGCAACAGTTACAGTAAATTTAACAACGACAGGTGCTAATATTTATTACTCTGATTCGGGCTGTAGTTTATCGATAACCGCAACCACAATTCTAGCAGGAACAAATGCCAGAACAGTTTACACTCAAAATGGAACAATTCAGGCGGCCACTTTAACTGCTACCGATGCCGCAGCTTTACTTACGGCTTCTTCAAAGGTCGTCAATTTTAATACCACCCTAACGTGGTGGAATGCCGCTTGGACAAATCGTATTCGTATCGACATTAACAATTCCGATCAGGCTACTGCATTTACAAATCAACCTGTGCTTGTTAAAATTAATTCTTCTATGGTCAACTATTCAAATATCAAAGCAAACGGTGCCGACATTCGAGTTGTCGCTTCAGACAACACCACCCTTTTAAATTATGAATTTGATAAATGGAATAGCGGTGGCACCTCGGAAATATGGGCACAAGTTCCTAATATCGCCGCTTCATCTTCTGCTAATCATATTTTTCTTTATTACAACAATCCGGTGGCAGCGGATGCACAAAACAGCGCTGGTGTCTGGACAAACTATTGGTCGGTTTGGCATTTAGGAAATGACCCGGCGGGAACAGCGCCGCAGTATTTAGATTCAGCAGCAACTCGTAACGGTACCGCAACGAACGCTCCAGTCCGCACCGTAGGTCAAATCGGTGATGGTGCAGATTTAAATGGTACCACAGACGCTATCGACATAAATTCTGATTTATCACTAACACTTGGGCGTTCAAGCACACTATCATTTTGGATGAGAACCACTCAAACAGGGGATAACACTTCCTATTTAGCTCCGGGAATTACTGGAATCGAACAGGCCGGTGGCGCAAATGATATCTTTTTTGGTTGGATTGATGGGGGCGGATTGATAGGAGTTACGGCTGGAAACGGTGCCAATGCAAAATCTACTTTCGTGGTTAACAACAATGCTTGGCGGCACGTGACTATTACACGAGCTTCCGTGTCAGGATTGGCAGAATTTTATATCAATGGAATCTTAAGTAATTCGGCAACTTCTGAAACTGGCGACAAAACCACCTACTTTGACCTACTCGGAGAGATTGGCGATACTGGTGGATCACCAACAAACTACAATGGCATGATAGATGAGGTTCGGATAATTAACTCTGTCAGAACGGCAGCGCAAATTAGAGCTGATTTTAAATACATGGTAAATACACATGTCATTTACAATTCATTTGAAACTGGTCCATAGATAACGTTAGCTTTTGAAAATTGACTTAATCTTTCAGAAATCTATTTATTCTAAAATTTAACGAAGGGCTTAATCCAGTGGTTATCCATTCCATCTGGCCCTTTACATCTAAAAAAACCACGGTAGGAGTGCCGCTAACTTTAAATTTTTTAGCGGTCTCGCCAGATTCATCCAAGGCGACCTTAAACTGCCACGAATTTTTTGCAAGAAATTCATTTACAACAGAAGCAGCTTCCCCCGTATTAATTGCGATCAGCTGATTCGATTTAATTATTCCGTTGGCCATCAAATTGTTTAGCCGATTAAGCTCAATCTTACAGGGACCACACCATGTCGCCCAGAAGATAACTATCATTTTTTGATCAGGTACGGGAAAATCCATTAAATCACCTGATAGTCTTTTCACCGTAGAGTAGGGCGCTGGCTGACTTTGCCTTTTAAAGTTTTCGAACACTGTCGGTGCTTTTAAAAACAAGATCACTGCAACAATTGCATAAAAAATAATACTTACGGTTTTTTTCATTGGCAATAACCTCTTCTTTGATAGCAAGATTCAATAGGTTACCCAATAGCATTCGAAAATCAATTTTAATCACTGATAAACTTGCTTGGTGTACAAAAAAATATGACTGACATTAACAAAAGGACTTATGACTAGCGCCGAAAATTGAACTCTTGATTGCTTCTGAAAAAATGTCAGCAGTTCAAAGAATGATTCTTCATCAGCTTAACCTGCTGCTGTTGAAGTAAAAGCTAAATTAGAAAATTTTAATAGAAAATTCTGCAAATTGTCGTTGTCAATTCGTACAGTCCGAACGTAAATTGAAGGGAAATGGTGGCACTTTTTCTTATTTTCCAATGCCTTGCTGAAGTGGATACTTCATATCTTAATTGGTCGAAAACCGAAATCCCGATGCGGCGTGCATTTTGGCAGACTCAGTATGATGGCCATGGGCAAATAGTTTTTAAGAATAATACTTTAACTTTCGCTCCACGCCCGTCGATCGCCAATGAAACAACTGCTGCACTGCTACTTTCTACCCTAGAAATCCCTGCAGAGTCTTTCTATTTAAAAGTTTCTTATGAAGTCATCGAGCAGTACCGGCAAGTTCCAAACTCGTGGGAAACACTTTGGATTTTTTGGGCTTATCAGAAAAATGGCGCTTATAAAGATACTGCTTATTTAATTGCTAAAAAAAATGGATTCGAAGTTGGTCATGCATTTTCTGAAACAGGACAAAACTTTATTTTCACTAGTAATTTTGCCGCTGCACCAGAGCCGAAATACCTTACCAAGACCATCGAAGTTTTAAAGAATAATGGACTTTCCTTTAGAAATAATACTGGTATCTGGACTCATGTACCTGATGAAAAAATAAAATTAATACCGTCAAGAAAAGCTCCGATCGGACTTTACAGTGAAGATGCTAAGATAAAAATTTTTTCAGTTGAAGTACGACTGCCTTCTGCCACTGTTAGAAAGTCAAAAAAACTGTACCCATTTGGGACACCTAAGCAACGGCCGACAAAAAAATAAAATGTATTTTGCGGCACCTGTTAAAAACGTATACAGATAAAATGGGCTTAGTTGAATTATATGCCCCCTGATGAAGTCACTTGCTTTGCAAACCATAGATCTGATTACAAAAAGTATTCTGCTTTGGAGGCAATGTGAAAAAACAATCGAAAATTAATTTAGGGGTTCTGGTAGCAATCGCATGTTTAAGTATAGAGTCCCACGCCCAACAACTGAAAATGACTACGTCTCTGGGCTCAACTAAAGAAATAGTTCAACGCCTTGAAGAAATCCAGGCAACGAACACCCTACTTGAAGTCTACGACAACGCTTTACAAAAAAACCTGCCTTACCTCATCAACGATCGACAGTATCAACAAGTACTAACTCGCATAGAACAAGCTAAGTCGCGTAAGCGAGTGCAAGTCTCTGCAAACGCAGGTGCAGGGATTGAAAAATCATATGGACAAGAATCTGTGATGTCCCGATTTACTTCAGCTGGACTGAGTGCCTCACTTAGTCTTTACAGCAAAGAATTAAATTTAAATGTGGACATATCAGAATTAGACGCACAGATGGCAGAACGCCAGTTCCACACCAAGGGGTATCAAAAACCGCGC
>JANPNP010000495.1:0-5303 GCA_031427535.1 Bdellovibrionales bacterium
ACGACGATCATTAACACTGGTCTTGGCATTGGTTCGAAAGAATCAACTGAGCACTCTTAGATAACCTAAGCTCTGTTCGTCGGAGGCATAACCAGAAAAGGAAATACCATGGCACAAGTTACCATGAAAGAGATGTTAGACGCAGGCGTTCACTTCGGACACCAGACTTCGCGTTGGAACCCAAAAATGAAACCATACGTTTACACAGCTCGCGGAGGCATTCATATTATTGACCTTCAAAAGACTGTTGTACGCGCAAACCAAGCTGCCGAATTCGTAAAACAAATCGCGGCTGATGGCGGTGCGATGATTCTTGTTGGAACTAAAAAACAAGCTATCGAACCTATTCAAGAAGCTGCTCGCCGTTCAGGTCAGTACTTTGTGACTAAGCGTTGGTTGGGTGGAATGTTAACGAACTTCCAAACCATCAAGGCATCTATTGATCGTCTTCGTAAAATCGATGCGATGAAAGAAAAAGGCGATTATAACTTACTTACTAAAAAAGAGCGCGCGGGTCTTGACCACGAAGCGACTCGATTGACTGATTACCTAGAAGGTATCAAAGACATGAAGGCGTTGCCTAAAGTTATGTTCGTTGTCGATCTTCCTAAAGAACACATCGCGGTTCTTGAAGCCCGCAAATTAGGTATCAAAATCGTAGCAATCGCTGATACGAATTCTGATCCTGATTTCGTAGATTATCCAATTCCAGGAAATGACGATGCTATTCGTTCAATTAAATTATTTACTAATTTAATTGCTGATTCTTTTATTGAAGGCGCACAAATTTGGGAACAAAAAATGCGTACTCAAACAGATAAAGCATCTGACTCAGCAAAAGAGATGGATTCCGGGGAGCAAGCGGCCAAGCGCCCAGCGGTTCGTGGTGCTAAACCAGAAGAGAAAAAACCAGCCGGTCCTTCAATTGTTAAAGCCAACAAAACTCGTAAGTTAGTTGCTGCTGGAACAGCTGAAATCGTTGAAATCGAAGCTGAATTAAACACAGAAGAAAAAGCAAAAGACGACGCTGCAGAGTAATCTGCAGTTCTTTTTAAATTCTAACTCATATTTAAATTAAACGAAGGAGACGTCATGTCTATATCTGCGTCACAAGTAAAAGAATTGCGCGAAAAAACAAGTGCTGGAATGATGGATTGCAAAAAAGCTTTAGAAGAATCAAAAGGCGATTTCGAAGCTGCGGTTGAATGGTTACGAGTTAAAGGTCTTTCAGCTGCTGCAAAAAAATCTGATCGTGTTGCCGCTGAAGGCTTAGTTAATGCTGCAACCTCTGGTAATTCAGGAGCAGTTGTTGAAATTAACTCTGAAACTGACTTTGCATCTCGTAACGACAAATTCAAAGAACTAGTAAACAATATCACTCAACACGTTCTGAAAGCGGCATCTGCTGACAACTTCACCACTGATCCAAATGCAGCTGAAGTAATTAAAACTGCAATCGCAACGATTGGTGAAAATTTGGTTTTCCGCCGCGCGGAAAAGTACACGGTTACTGGCAACGGACTAGTGCACACTTACGTTCACGGCGAAGGAAAAATTGGCGTGATGATCGAAGTGGGTGCTTCAACTGCTGCTGCTGCAACTTCTAGCGATGCAAAAACATTCGCAGCTGACGTATGCCTGCATATTGCAGCAATGAACCCAATGAAAGTATCTTCTGATCAAATACCAGCAGAAGTTGTTGCCAAAGAAAAAGAAATCTTAAAATTAAAGAATTTAGAACAAGGAAAAAAACCAGAAATGATTGAAAAAATCGTTGAGGGTCAAATTCGTAAGTACTTGGCAGAAAACAGCTTATTAGATCAACCATTCGTGAAAAATCCGGACTTAAAAGTTTCTGATTACATGAAAGAAGCTGGCAAAAAAGCTGGTGGCGATTTAACGATTAAGCGTTTTGTGCGTGTTGAACTGGGCGCTGGAATCGAAAAGAAAGTTGTCGATTTCGCAGCTGAAGTTGCAGCTCAGACAAAAACTCACTAACTTTTTAATCTTTACTAAAGGGGCCTTTTCATGAGTAAGCCAGTTTACAAAAGAATTCTTCTTAAGTTAAGTGGCGAGGCCCTTGCCGGAAATCAAGGTAGCGGAATTCATTCTGCTACCATTAAACAAATCGCAAAAGATATTAAACAAGCCCATGAGACCGGCGTGCAGATTGGCCTAGTCATCGGTGGCGGAAATATTTTCCGCGGCGTGGCTGCATCAGCACAAGGTATGGACCGTGCCAGCAGTGACTACATGGGAATGCTAGCAACGTGTATTAATTCGTTAGCGCTGCAAGATGCGCTAGAAAAAGAAAATGTTCCTACACGCGTGCAATCCGCGATTGAAATGAATGAAATTGCCGAACCCTACATTCGCCGACGTGCTGTGCGCCATTTAGAAAAAAATCGTATTGTTATTTTTGCGGCGGGTACAGGAAATCCGTATTTCACTACGGACACAGCGGCAGCCCTTCGCGCCATGGAAATAAATGCCGAAGTTCTGATGAAAGCAACAAAAGTTGATGGTATCTACGATAAAGATCCAGCTAAGCATACAGATGCCATTCGTTACGAAAAAATAACTTATATTGATGTGCTAAAACAGGGATTACAGGTTATGGATTCTACAGCGATTAGTCTTTGTATGGACAACAAGCTGCCTATCATGACTTTTGATGTTGCCAAGAATGGCAATATATTTAAAGCTGTTGTTGGCGAAAAAATTGGCACATTAGTGCATTAGTAAATTGGAGAATTCATCATGTTAGACCAAAACAAAAAAAATGCTCAGGCAAAAATGGATAAGGTTTTAATTTCCTTAGGTGAAGACTTTAAAAAAGTTCGCACCGGCAAGGCCCAAGTTTCAATGCTAGATTCCATCCGTATTAACTACTACGGCCAGATGGCTCCGCTAAATCAGGTGGCTTCGGTTTCAACACCTGACGCAAAAACATTTCTAATTGCTCCGTGGGAATCAGCTATCTTAAAAGATATCGAGCAAGGCATCGTAAAATCTGACATCGGAATGGCGCCCATTAACGATGGAAAAGTTATTCGCTTAAAAGTGCCTGACTTAACTGAAGAGCGTCGCAAGGATTTAGCTAAGCAAGTTAAAAAAATTGCTGAAGACGCGCGTGTTGCTGTTCGCTTATGTCGCCGCGATGCTAACGAAGAAGTTAAAAAAGCCTTAAAAGACAAACTGGTTAGCGAAGATGAGGCAAAAAAAGCTGAAACTGAAATTCAAAAATTAACCGATGATGTTATAAAAAAAGTAGATGCTTCGACTGAAGAAAAAGAAAAATCTATTTTAACTATTTAACATCACTATCTAAAGAAACAATAAACATGGCAGCTCGGTTAGAACATGTAGCGATTATAATGGATGGAAATGGTCGCTGGGCTCAGCAAAAAAATAAGCCACGAACCTACGGTCACATTAAAGGCGCGCGAGTTGCAAAAAAAATTATTACTCATGCTGCAAATTCTGGATTAAAAAATCTAACGCTTTATGCGTTTAGCACTGAAAATTGGTTGCGACCACAAGCCGAAGTTTCATTTTTGATGATGCTTTTGAAAAGATATTTAAGCAAAGAAACTGAAAATCTTGTGAAAAAAAATATTCGGTTTGCTGTCATTGGCGAAATCGAAAAGCTACCAAAAGACGTTCGTTTAGCAATCGATCAAACAAAAAAATTAACTGCCAGAAATACAGGCCTGCATTTAACCTTTGCTATGAGTTACGGTTCTAGACAAGAAATACTGTTAGCTGTTCAAAATATTGCGGAAAAATACAAAAATAATGAAATTGATAAGAACCAAATTACCGAAAGCTTGATGAATTCTCATTTGATGACGGCGAACACGTCAGATCCCGACTTGATCATTCGCACCAGCGGTGAAAGTCGGTTGTCTAATTTCATGATGTGGCAAGCGTCGTACAGTGAACTTTATTTTTCACCCACATTGTGGCCAGATTTTACAGAAAAGCATTTTGATCATTGCTGCCAAAACTATTTTCAGCGCGAGCGTCGTTTTGGCCGCGTGGTAATAAAAAATGAAGAATCTTTCCTCTAGGATAATTTCGGCTGTTATTGCACTGGTTGTGCTAGTTCTTGCGGTTTACTTTGGCCGCGAAATGGGAATTTACTTTTTTGTATTATTTGCCGTGGTGCGCGGTTCGTTTGAAGTCGCACGCATGTTTTTTACCGCTGATCACCCCCCGTTTATTAAGCGGCTTTTTGTAACCTTATCTACAGTTGTTTTTCTTATAGTTACGCAAGAGCCGCTTAGATTTATTTCAGGCGTGGCGATAATTCTAAGTTTTGTTTTGGTAGCTAGCCTAGGGATAGTGTTTCACCGTTATTTTAAAAGCTTAGATCAAATTTTAGCTTTCGTCGCAAAAACCTGTTTAGGGTTGGTTTACACCTGCTTTCTTCCGGCTGCAGTGGTTTGGACTTCACAGTCGAACAACGGTATCGAATGGTTTTTATGTCTGCTTGCGGTTATTTTTGCTGGCGACATCGGTGCATATATCTTTGGGGTCAGTTTTGGAAAAACCAAAATTGCTCCACTGTTATCACCGAATAAAACCGTCGAAGGCGCGCTGGGCGGATTACTTTTTTCAACTTTGATGGCTGGCGCCTTTCATTTTTTGTTACCTAACACTCCGTTGCTGGTGCTGCTACTTTGTGGCCTAGTCGGTGGCATCCTGGGTCAAATCGGTGACTTTTTTGAATCACTTATTAAACGTGTTTCGGGTGTTAAAGATTCGGGTTCTATTATGCCGGGCCATGGCGGAGTTCTGGACCGTCTAGACGGTGTTTTATTAGCTGCGCCATTGTTTTATTTAGCGGCAACCTATTTCTCTTTATGAGATTTTTGGCGATTTAGTCTAGGCTTTGGTACAACCCATCTAGACGTTTCGTAGCGATCGGTTAAACTAATAGCTATGAATATAATCGAATTTTTTCAAACAACATCGGCCGGCTTCTTTTCCGGAATCATTCCCTTTCTTATTCTTTTGGGAATTTTAATATTTGTCCACGAGCTTGGGCATTTTGCGGTGGCGCGCTGGTGCGGCGTTCGCGTCGAAGTTTTCAGTTTAGGTTTTGGTAAAAAGATTTTTAGTTATAAAAAAGGCGACACAACGTACTGCATTTCTTTAATACCGCTTGGCGGCTACGTAAAAATGTTTGGCGAAATGAATAGTGGCCCTATTGAAGAAAGTCAGCGCTCGGTATCATTTACGCACAAAACCGTTTGGCAACGAATTGCAATCGTACTTGCTGGCCCCTTGATGAACTT
>JANPNP010000496.1:0-4583 GCA_031427535.1 Bdellovibrionales bacterium
CCTTCATTTATCAATTACTTTAAGTCCAAAGGATATGACTTCCGACTTGCTGTCACGACAACAGATGCCTATTACGGTGACCAGTTTGTTAATTCTGGCTGCTCACTTTGTAACCCAGCACAAACGCAGTTTCGTGGCAATCCGAAATTTATCGATAATAACACTCCCGATTTAGAAAATGCTTTCAAAGCGAACGTGCAGGTTGGTGTTACGGGCGGTGGCGACGAAAGAGCATTTTCAAGTTTTAAAGCAGCGCTAAGCAGTTCACTGAATGCAGGCTTTCATCGTCAAGATGCTTTTTTATCAGTGATCATTGTTTCTGATGAAGAAGATTTTTCGCATGATGATATCAATATGAACGAATCGTATGCTCAACCTACCTTGCATTCTGTTTTAAGCTACAAGAATTTCTTGCAGACATTCACCGGCGCGCAAGCAACAACGGACTTTTCAGTTTCTACGATTTCTATTATTGATGAAGCCTGCCGGGCCTCATTAGGTGGCGTAGCTAAAGTTGCAACCCGGTACATGGAGCTAGCAGCGATCACGGGCGGAACAAAGAATTCGTTATGTAATTCATTTGCGACTGTCCTTGATAATATCAGTGCTTCGATTGCTGCGCAAACTCAGGCAGAATTTAAGTTAAATAAGAAACCTATCATTGAATCCATCCGTGTGATCATCGATGGCGTTGTCGTTCCACAAAACGACGCTAACGGTTGGTCTTACAACAGCACGACATTAACACTTAAAATTAATGGTTCTGCTTATCAGCCAAACGCAGGTTCTAGCATAACTATAAACTTTGACCCAGATCTTACTTAAGAAAGCGAGAACGAAAAAATGTTACACCCTGAAAATGAATGGTTTGTACTGATAGGCGATCAAAAATACGGTCCTTACGATTACCAAACCATGATCCACATGATGCAAAAAAATGAGCTGCTTGATTATAACTACGTGTGGGCAGCACATTTAGAAAGTTGGACTCCGATCTATCAGTTAGAAGAGTTCAGCAAGGATCGTTTTCAGCTTTTACTGCAAAAAGAATCTGATTATTTGAATTCATTTATTCAAAGAAAAAGTCAGCGCATTGATGTGGATATTCCATTGATGGGGCATAACACCATTCGCTTTTTTGACGGCAAAGTTACGTCGCTATCTGAAAACGGCGCTTTGTGTATGATTAACACTCCGCTAATTCAAGTTGGGGATGTTTTAAAAATGCATATCAAGACTAACGACCAGAACGGTGTGCCTTTCAACACCGAAGCGGAAGTTATTCGGAAGAATTTTTCCAAACAACGTCTGAATTCGAAATCTGGCCTTTATTACGCGATCCGCTTTAACGATATACAACCTGTAGGTCTGGAACAAATCCACAATTGGATCGCTGCAGCTTAATTTTTTAATTTAAAACCTTTTAAGGAGGACACATGGCATTTTTTACTTTTATGAACAGTTCGGGCGTTGTTGGTTGGATCATTCTTTTTACCGGAATTGCGGCACTAGCCCTAGTGGTCGAGCGCGCTCGTACATTATATTTCGATTACGGAATGAATGTCGATGAGTTTACAAATAAAATTCAAAGTTTAGTTTTAGGGAAGAAAAACGAAGAAGCGATTATTGCTTGTGCGCAATTAGAGAAAAAGCCACTAGCACGCGCTTACAAATTGATTTTAGAAAAATCAGACCGTGATGACGAAACTATTTTTCAAGCACAAGACATTGCAATGGCTGAAACTGTTCCATTGTACACGAAGCGTTTACATTATTTATCCATGTTAGCCAACGTTTCAACGTTACTTGGTTTATTAGGTACAATCCATGGATTGATCTTATCGTTCCAAGCCGTGGCGCAAGCTGACCCAGCTGAAAAACAAGCGATGCTTGCATCAGGTATTGCCGTGTCGATGTACACGACAGCATTGGGTCTAGCAGTTGCAATTCCTGCAATGGTTGCCTTTTCATTCTTAACATCTCGTCAAAATCAGTTATTAGAACAGATGACAGAAAAATGTTCGAAGTTAGCTGAAGTGTTAACCAGCAGCCACATTCCAGGATTAAATCAAAACACAGTATTTCCTGAAGCACGCTTGAAAACAAATGGTCCTACACCACCAGCTGTTGGTACAAAAGTATCTTAATTAGAATTTTTTTCTTAAGGAGAAAAAAATATGCGTAAACGATTTAAACCGATACTAAATCATAACTCTGAATTCGAATTGGATTTGGCGCCGTTGCTTGCGGTGATGGTAAAGCTGGTTCCGGTTTTGTTAGTGTCGTCGGCATTCGTGCAGATGATGATTATCGAAACCGATTTACCACAAGTGGTACAGCAAGCAATTGAACAACAAAATAAAGATCCGAAAGCAACTCAGGTTGCAGTCGAGCTTTCAACTAAAACAGGTGTAAAAATTGTTGTAACCCAAGCTGGCAAACAGTATGTCGAACTGATCGCCTTAACTGGTGACAAGCAGTTAGATCTTCCGAAGTTACATGCAAAATTTCAAGACATAAAGAAAGCTCATCCAGAGGTCTTTAAGATTGAAATGAGTCCTGATCAAGACGTTCCTTACAAAAACGTTGTGCAGGTGATGGATGAAGCGCGCAAATCAAGAAGCAACAACATAAAATTTCCGGTCAAAGACGTAAAAACAGGACTTGATACAACGACGTTGTATATGTTTCCTGAAATTGTCTTTGGCAACACGATGGATGGATAGCCTATGGCACGCAGACGTTTTATACCCGAAATTAAAAAGAATCAAAGTTTTGGACTTAACATCACGTCAATGACGGATATGTTTACAATCTTGTTGGTGTTTTTGCTGCAATCATTTGCCGCTGGCGAAATTACGATTGATCCCATTCAAGGTGTCCGCTTACCAAGTTCAACGACTGAAAAAAATCCTATCGATGGAGCCCGCATATCTATTTCTCCGACAGAATTGAAATTTGATCAGTTAAAAGTTGCTGACGTGCAGAACAATTCAATTTCTGCGGCTGCTATTGATCCGAACGATTCTAATTTTATTAAACCGTTATTCGACGAACTTCAAAAATTTAACAAAACTAATGAAAAACTAGCTAAGACTGGAAAAGTACTATTTCAAGCTGACCGAGACACCCCGTACGCGACATTGCGTAAAGTGATGTACACAGCTTCTATGGCTGGCTTTCCTAATCTGAAACTAGTTACTACAGCAGCAGGAAATTAAAATGAAAACAAAAGCGTGGATCACATTACTATTAACCGGTTTAATGACACTACCCGCTTTTGCAGCGCAAAAAAAAGGAAAAGGTTTACTTCCTGAAGTACGACTTGACTCTGCTAACGAAGATAAAAATACTGAAAAAGCTTTTCAATCTGAACTATTAATTACTAAAGCTGAAAACAAAGCTATTGAATCCTTACAACGAATAATTATTAAGAAAAAAGGCGCACCAGATGAGGCCGATTTACTTTTTCGCCTTGCAGAACTTTACATGCGTCGTGCTAAGTCAGGTCGTTTTTTCGATTTGAATGATAAATTACTAAAAACAGATAAAGCAGTAGCTCCCCAAAAAAACGCCATCGACGCATTAAAAAATGCTATCGTTGTCTACAACCGTTTAGAAAAACAGTTTCCAAAGTACAAAGAAATGGACGCTGTTTTTTTTAATAGCGCCCTTGCACACTTGCAAACAAAGCAAAGCGAGCGCGCAAAAGAACTTTACAATCGCCTTATTGCTGAAACGCCTCGTTCATCTCTTATTCCGGACGCGCTGTTAGAAGTTGGCGAAATTTACTATTATCAACAAAACTTTACGACGGCCCTTGAAAAATTTCAGGCAATCGAAAAGTATCCCAAATCAAAAGCTTACCCTTATGGGGTTTACAAATCTGCATGGTGCTTTTATAATTTAAAGCGTACCGATGAAGGCGTGAAGCAACTGCTAGCCGTCATCAAGCAAAACCCTGCCGATTCTAACGATCCAAAGAAGTATAACTTACGTAAAGAGGCATTACGTGATGTGACGTTATTCGTCGGCGAAACTATGCCGCCTGAGCAACTTTACGCCTTCTTCGAAAAGATAACGACAACAGAAGAACTTGGCGACTCTATGATGGGACTATCGCAGATCTACGAGTCTCATTCACGGTTTAAAGAAATTAGTTTATTTGTGAAAGAATTTATTGAAAAGCATCCTGAAAGTCCTTACGCACCTAAGTTTTTCGCAAAGCTTATTGATACGAACGAAACGCTTAAGCAACGTGACATGGTAATTAGCTACTTGAAGAAAATGTCTGATGCGTGTCAGCTGCAAGCAGCAACTGATTGCAATGAAGTTTTTAGAAAAGCCAGTCTGGATATTTCAAAAAAATGGTGGGATATTTGGCTTAAAAATAAGAAAAACACGGAATTTTCTAAGCTAACAGAACAAGCTTTTGAAATTTTACTAACAAACGATGACCCAGCAAAACCTGATTCAAGATCCCGCTATGCCTATGCAGAACTTTTGTTTCAGCAAGACAAGTTTGACCTAGCTAGCCAAAATTACGAAGACGTTTCTAACCATAAAAACATCGATAAGACTTT
>JANPNP010000497.1:0-4660 GCA_031427535.1 Bdellovibrionales bacterium
GCTTGGTGGGCATCACAGAAAGCAAAATTTGAAACTTTAAATATTTCATTAGCAAATTATTTTAGTATGAAAGGTGCCGCAAGTTTTCTAGCACTAATTATTTTTTACAAATTAGGTGACGCCTTTGCTGGGTCTTTGCTGACACCATTTCTTTTAAAAGGCGTAGGCTTTGCGCAAGCTGAAATTGGTGTGGTCAATAAAGTCATCGGTTTATGGTTAACTATTTTCGGGGCCATTGCTGGCGGCGCCTTAATGATGAAGATCGGATTGTATCGCTCGTTATTTCTGTTTGGATTTTTGCAATTAATTTCAAATTTGGGTTTTTGGTTAGTTGCAGTCCTTGGTAAGGGCGCATGGGGAAGTTTTCCGCTACCTGCCTTTGATATAGTTATTGTTTCATTAAAAGAAGCCACCAACGTGGATTGGCTTTTACTTTTTGCAGTAGGGCTTGAAAATTTAACCGGCGGAATGGGAACGGCAGCGTTCGTCGCGTTTCTTATGGCCTTATGTAATCAAAAATTCACAGCGACCCAGTATGCGCTGCTATCAGCGTTTTCATCCGTTGGCCGTGTGTGGGTTGGTCCACTTGCGGGGACGTTGGCTGCAAGTATTGGATGGCCTGTGTTTTTTATAATCTCGGTGTTTATGGCCATTCCGGGAATGTTTATGCTTTGGCGTTTGAAAAGCGTGATTGTGGCGTTGGAAACTCCGGTGGGTGTTTCGCTTAGCGATGATTAGATTAGGATAAGCTTGTATTCGATTTTCGGGTAATCACATCTTTGAATCGTTTTAAAATCACATCAATTTCTTTTTGCGGCAATTCTTGCGTCTTTTTCTTAAAAGCATGGACAAAATAAATTCCGTCAGTTTGCCAGCCCTTAATCCACAACGCAATCTTGCCAGTTCCGTTAAATCGAGGTATTCATGGGCTTGGCCTGGACCCCACCATTCAATTATTAGAAGCCCAACTGGCTTGGATAATTTTATTCTTAGAAACGGATAAGGTTAAATTTTTGTTCACAGAAATCCATTCGTCAGCTGTCCAGAAGTGACCATGAGAAATGGTTTTACTTTCCGTTTTGAATTTGCCTTGTGGATATTTAGATTTCCAAAAATCTACAGAGGACTCGGGATCGCCATCACCAATATCCACCGATTTGGATATTAGTTTTTCAGTTTTTTTATTAAAAACAAATGTATATCGACGAAGCATTTTGCTATCGGGATAACCAAGTGCAAAAAATCCTTCTTTTTCATTTAATCCAGAATCTTTTGTTTCACCAAAATTTTTGACGATGTCGTTTTTATTTGAGTTAAAAGGCACGCCTTCGATTATTGCGATATAATCTAGATTGCTGTCGTGTTTGTTAATCGTTGAATGTGTTGTGCATCCAAGAACACACACAAAAGCTAGAGTAAAGATTAGATTATTTTTCATATCGACATCCTTTTTTCATTTTTATGTCCCCGATATTTTTTTCTATCCAGTAAAAAGCTGGTGCATAGATATTTTTGAGAGTTTTTGGATCTGTAAGATAAGTTTCTAAATTATTTGCGAAATCCTCTTCAGGACCTTCTTTGCCATCTTCTTTAACAAACCCAGTACTTCGACTTGCAAGGATTGTTTTGTCATTAGATTTAGAGGTGAACCAGTTGGTTGAATCGCGGTAACTTTTTTGAAAATCGGGTTTCATTGTACGATAATACTGATGGGCAAATTCGTGAATAAAAATGGCATCTAAATCATAACTTCCCGTAAATAAAGAGTTATAAATGGTAATTAAAAGCTTTGGTCCTTCGATATTTGAGGCGGGATTTGGATAGGCTACTGATTTATCAAGCTTAAAAACTTCGAAATCAGACATTCTGGTTAGCTTTTCGGGAACTCGTGACAAAGACTCTACGACAAGTTTTTTCTCAGACTTGCTCCAGACTGATGTTTTTTCTTTATTAGGCCAGTTGCTTGGTCTCTCAGTAGAAATATTTTGTTCCAGTTTTTTGAGAATGTCTTTGCACGGATCTTTGCAGAAGTCTTCACATTGCAGTGGGCACATATATGAACCCATATCGACCCGAACTGTTGTGCATTTCGATAAGCATAGTTTGTCGGTAGCCTCTATTCCATTTTTTTTAAACAGGGCAGTACAATCAAAATCAACAGCATACAAAGAATTTGAAATAGAAAAAAATGCTACAAATGTAATTATAAAAGAAAGGCTACTCATGATATTATGCTATAGACGGGTGACTCAGTTTACAACCGCTTTTTAATTAAAAACCCAGGAGCCAATAAAATTTAAATAAGGAAATAAACCGAAGGCTCCGAGAATTTGTAATTTCACATGCAGAACTTTCGAAAGAATTGTCAGAGATAGAGAAGATATATGATTCTCCGTTTAAGGTTGTGTTTTAATTAGATGGCCACGACGCTTTTACTTTTTAAAGCCTAGGCAGGTAGTTGTCCAGGTGTCGCTAACGCCGTAACATTTTTTTGAAGGATTTTGAAATTTCTGATCGATGATCAAGATCAACTAATATAGCGGTGAAAGCTTACTTGGAGGGTAAACCGGTAAATACGCTTAATTCTAGTACGCCAGAGTTGGCTCCCCACATAGGCCATGCCAAAGTTGACCTGAAATTTTACTTTAGTAATTATTTTGAAACCAGTACGTTGTATGGTACAATATACTTTATGAAAGATGTGATTGTTGCCTTTGATAAATTTTTAACAAATCTAGACCTGGACTTTGAGGCTATTTTTTTTGGTGAAGCTTTTGATGTCCTCAAAAAAGCTTTGGGTCATGTCTAACCACGCTCTGGACCAAAAGCTTCATTATATAGGAATCCAACTTTCATCCGTTAAAAAGGTCAGTCATACTGACTGGCTCGATATTGAAAATACTTTATATGAATCTACTTTAGAAGTTTTCCATGACTCTCGATTATTTGCGTTATTAGCCAGTTGGATTTCGGTTCATGGGGATTACGTGATTATCGAAAAGCTTATGAAGCTACAGAAGAAACAAAATTCGCCATGGCTGGTGGCACTTGCCGTCTGTGCCGTTAACCTGGGTTTTCATCAGTGGAAACGCCTTATAAAAAAACAAAAGGGAGAATTTGCATTGGTCGATGTTTCCTTGGCGAAAAGTTCCATTTCTATAAAGGGAGCAGAGCCCAACTTTATCAAATCGGGATTTTTTATTCCAGCGGGCTCGATTAGAATCAGAGCTATTGATATTTTATCTGGCGAAAAACTTGTAAAGAAAAATCGGCAGTATCGCAACCGACTTTTATATGGAGCTTGTTGGCGGGCTGACATCATAACGGCAATTGAAAAAGAAATTAAAAATCCCTACCAAATTGCCAAAACTTTAGGTTGCTCCTACGAGCCCGCCTTGAGGATTTTTAAGGAATACAAATTGGCTCAAGCGGCCTAACATGGGAAGAATGAAGCGGCCGTGGTCCAAATCGCACATTCTTTAAAAAATCACTAGTTTCTTAAACAAATTCAAGCACTTACGAAATAACTAATTAAAAATGTTTCTTATTATATACAAAAAATACTTTTTGTATATAATAAGAAACATATGAAAAGTTCAATAATTAAAACCCATGGACCGCAAAAAAAAGCTCTGTGCGAACTTGGAAGCAAACTTCGTGAATATCGTAAAAGAATGAAAATTAGTGCGGTGGCCGTGGCAGAAGCTTCTGAAATTTCACGCATTACGCTGTATCGTATCGAGCTTGGCGAAGCCTCAGTCAAAATGGGAGCCTACATCAGCGTTATACATGCATTGGGATTAAAGCTTGAACTGAGCAACGCGGCTTATGCGGCCAAAACTTTAAAAAACAAAGCTGCTCCACAAATTCCAAAAAGCATCCCGATAGCAGACTATAGGCAACTTAAAAAATTGGCTTGGCAACTGAAAGGCACCAAAGTGCTATCGGCGGAAGAGGCCCTTAACTTATACGAAAGAAACTGGCGGCACGTTGACTTAAAAAATTTGGACAAAAAAGAAGAAAAATTAATTCGCACACTGCTGAATGCCTTCGGACGGGAGCGCTTGCTTGTTTAAACGCGCCCACCACATGCGTATTGCCGCAATTCTTCAATCACTTAATTCAGAATTACTAACTGAAAGTCAATGTTGGTTTGGCGGCGGGACGGCTATCGTGCTGGCTCGTAACGAATATCGAGAGTCCGCAGATATTGATTTTTTGGTTTCCGACCTATCCGGATATCAAAAACTAAGAAGTCTGTTAAAAACAAATGGAATTAAGGCCCTAACACGGCCAGGTATGGCGCTTATCACTGTGCGAGATATCAGAGTAGATCAATACGGACTTCGCACCATGCTTAAGGATGGCGTTACTGAAATAAAATTTGAAATCATTTTTGAAGGGCGTATAAAGCTGACACCGCCTTTGCCACATAATTACATTTGCGGAGTTCCAACTTTAACAGACCTTGATATGGCTGCGGGTAAATTATTGGCCAACTCAGATCGCTGGAGTGATGATTCGGTTTTTAGCCGAGATTTGATTGATTTAGCGATGCTCAATTCATCAAAAATACAGATGCAAGAAGCCATCGAAAAAGCCGAATCTGCCTACGGCGATACAGTTAGGCGTGATTTGAAAAAAGCCATTCAACACTTAA
>JANPNP010000498.1:0-2833 GCA_031427535.1 Bdellovibrionales bacterium
TTTTCATTCATCGAGAAAACGATAAAGGATCCTGATTTAAAGTTTGTACTATCTAAAAACCACAGCGCAAAACAGCCCCAGCACCGCCAATCAATTCGAAATCTTTTGGCAGAAGAATTTACCGCGCACTTTAGCCGCGAACAGTTAGCTAACCTTGCTAATTTAAATATTATCCCTGTCGCTTCAGATGGATACTTCAGTATCACTCACAATCAGCAGCTGGGTGGGTTTAGTTATTCAAAATTACCCCATGGTTTTGATGCTGAAAGCATTGCCCGTATATCGAAACCAGTAATTGATAGAACTAGCTCAGAACCCGAACGTGCCAGTGCTCCGAATGTAAAGTTTTTGTGGGTTGCTAAAGAAGCCGCATTTAAAGCGCTGAATGTGCGCGGTGAAAACAACGCTAATTCTTTGGTAGTGACCGATTTGATTTGTAAAGATTGGAAATCTTATCCTGATACTGCGGTTTGCAGTTATCGAATAACCTCGGAAAAAAATTTGGAACAATCACTGAATCTGGGATTCGCTTTCCTAGAAGAAGATGTTTTGTTCGCGATTTACTTTAAATAAAATTCGAAATTTTTGGCCTGTGGTAACTCGGCTAAATCATGTTGAACGAGTTTACCATTGCATTGACAATATGGTAAACTCGTTCAACATGATTAGATGACAAGAAAGACAACTAACAAAACAGTTAAATACTTCGGCTTGCTTACGGCGGCGCAGGTTCGAAAACATTTAGGTGTTTCACAAGCGACACTTACTCGCTTAGTAAAAAGCACGGCTATTCTACGCCTAGGCTTTGGGCTTTATGCCCACCCCGACTGTAAAATTTTACCGCAAGAAGTGGATTTCGCCGTGGCGTGCGCAAGGTTCGGACCCAAATCAGCAATCGGTGGACTAACGGCACTTTTTCATCACAAATTAACCGATGCCCCTCCAAATCAAATCTGGGTTATAAGTCCGCCTGAGAAGTCCGATCACAATACGTTTTACCGAACCCTAAGAACGAAGTCTTCACCGACAGAAGGAGTTAATCGTTTCGAGTTCTATCGAATGACGAACATCGAACGTAGCATCATCGAAGGCCTTTGGTTCCGAACTAAAATCGGAGAGCGCACGGCAATCAACGCTGCACGAACTGCACTCAAGCAAGGTATGACGACAGAAAAAAAGCTTGGCGAAATGGCAAGGAAACTAAAGCTTCGATCGGTTTTTGAAAAATACTGGGAGGCGATTGTAGTATGAAGCGCTTGGATCACGCAAAATCTATAGCCGCTAAACTGTCGAAGCTTTCAAAAGTTCAGAAAATTCCTTATGCGAACGTTGCAACGGCTTTTCTTATCGAAAGGCTTCTTGCTCGTCTGCTGGCTAACACACAGCTTAATAAATTTTTAGTTTTTAAGGGCGGCTATGTTGGTCTTCGTGTTTATAATTCGGCTCGATATACCGTAGATCTTGACGCCCTTTTACTAAATGCTGACGTTAAATCAACTTTAAAGCAAACAGTAGTAGCGATCGAAAAAGATCTTGATGATGGCACTTGGTTTTTACTTGAGTCTCAGGTGGATTTACTAACGCAAGGAGAATATGGCGGAGTTCGTCAAACATTTCGAGCCGGGATTGGTGATCGGCCCAAAGATATTACGCGGTCACAATTGATTAACTTCGATATTGGTATTGGCGATCCCGTAACACCGGGGCCATTTAAGATTCAAACTCACGAGATGATTGGTAATTCTGAGCTCAGTTGGCAGGTTTATCCCGTAGAAACTATTATCGCAGAAAAACTTCAAACTTTAATTGAGCGTGGGAACGAAAACTCGCGAGCGAAAGATATTTTTGATCTATATTTCTATCTGCCAAAAGCAGATGCGAAAATTTTGCAAAAAGCCGTAAAGCAGTGCTTTGCGTTCCGTGATACCGAAATGCCTAGTGGCCCCGCTGAGTTTATCGCGTCAATTGACCAAACGCTTTTAAAACGAGGGTGGAAAAATGCCTTGGCTAGTATTAAAAACCCGCCGACTTTTGAAGAAGCGTTCGGTAGCATATTAAAAGAGCTAAAAATATTTTTCCCTGCTAAGCCAAATAAAACATGAGTTAAAAAGCAACGACGAAAAGGCCCTTAGCTGATGTGTAATCGCGTATTCTCATTCTGAAATAAGCAATCTGTTTTGTTCGCAATTTACTTTAAATAAAATGCTGGTATCACATGTCAGATTTGGCGTGCAATTGTGACATAGGTTACAGAACGCACCCAACCTATCAGAATCACCTGCCTAATCCGACATGCTATCTAGCAAAAAAACTAAGAAAACGCATTCGACAGAAAACATGGGGTATTTGCACTTGATTTAAATATTGCGGTTAATGGAGTCCGGGTAAATCAGGTCGTTATTGATCAGCATTATACCGAAAGGCATCATGACCACATGAGCGATCCGTTTAATTTGGTTATTAGAAGACCAAGCTATTTACATTGGTATCGTAAATGCGTATCGCAGTAGAAAAAGGAGTTAGAAAATGGGTTTTCCTAATGAGAAAGAGTTAAAATTAGTCCGCAAGAAACTTGCAAAAGTTAAACCGTCACTTATGCTTCCAAAGAATGCGTCTAAAGCTGATGTTCTTAAATATAAACTTTGCGAGAAGTTTGTGATTTATGTTACTGAAAATAATATTTCACAAGTGCAATTGGCCAAGAAGCTTAAAGTTGATCCGTCTCGTGTTAATGAAATTGTAAAGTATCGAATTGATCTTTACACCGTAGATAAATTAATGGAATTAGCAGAAAAACTTCATCTAGATTTTAATGTTAAAGTCGCTTGAGACG
>JANPNP010000499.1:0-6155 GCA_031427535.1 Bdellovibrionales bacterium
ATTGCTGCGTATTTAAGAAGGTTCAATTTTGAAGAGGCGTTAAACGCCCACAAGAGTCACTTTTTTAATCACAAAAAATGTAAAGGCTGTGGTCGTTGCGTGCAATACTGCGTCGACACAAATATTTGAAACCACTTATAAAAATATTCCGGTTTATAATGTCATCGATCCCGGTGCAAAAAAAGCAGCGCTTACCACCGAGAATTTAAAAATTGCAGTTCTTGCTACGCGTGCAACAATTGCTGCCAACAGCTACACGGAAAAAATAAAATTACATAATCCAAATGCCGAAGTACTAACCCAGGCCTGTCCACTTTTTGTGCCCCTTGCCGAAGAGGGCTGGCACGATGACCCGATCACAAATTTAATTGCGTTCCGGTACTTACAATATCTACGTGCGGCCGAAGTAGATACCGTGGTTTTAGGCTGCACCCACTACCCACTTTTAAAACTAGCCATCAGTAAGGTGTTCGGGCCAGGGGTAACCTTGATCGATTCCGGTGAAGTATTGGCGCAACAGATCAGCGAAGACCTAAATAAAAATAATGTCACGCATAGAAAACCAGAAGCGCTTCACACCGGTAATCTGCATATTTGTTTAACCGACTCTGGCATGCAGTTCGAAAATCTTTGTCTGCGATTACTATCTGAGGTCACAAACAAAACCCCTCAATTTGAAACAGTTTCGGTCATCTGACCAAAAGTTTAACACCCCCTATTTCTAAAAACCTTTTCTATTCGATTCGGCAGCAACGCCGCCGCTAATTTTCGTGGCCTAGGCTCTGCTATATTTATTAAGTGAGGTCACGTATGTTGAAACAACTTATAACAACCATTAGTTTAACTAGCCGCATAGCTGACAACTTAGCTGGCAAAACAACTCTGTTATTCATGCTGGCAGTAGCACTTTCTAATTGCGCACCGCAAGCCCCTAACCGGGCCGGACGACCTGATCCGCTACAAATTGGCCCTACCAAAGTGGTCGCAGTAGATGAACTAGTCGATTATGATTTAACTCCGACCTATGTGCCAACCCCGAAAAAAACTAAAAAAGTATTTCAAGTTAAAGTCGATGAAAATGGTAAAGAAGAACATACAAAAATTGAAGTCGAACGCCATTTCGAAAAACCAACCACCGTCATCAAAACCAAACAAGCGGCTATCATTTTAGATTCATTACGTATGGATAAAGTGGCCATGAAATACAACGGCGTGAAGCGCCAATTGATCATTACCGGAGAAACAGAAGTTTTAGATAAAAACAAAAAAATAATTGGCGAAACCCCGTTCACATTAGTGGGTGAACACTCGCCTTTAGGTATGACCTTTACACTGCGTACAGCAAGCCCAGAAAAGGAAAGCTCAGCAGTGAAGCCAATAGTTCGTGCGAAAGTGACCTGCCTTGCTTACAACGAGCAAGATCAAACAAATTGCTCGGTCGTCATTGTCGATTTTTTCGTAGCCTATAAAATGCAAATTTACAGCGAGCAGATGGAAATTTCACGACCAAAGTCGGATGAAGTGGAAACACCAAAGGTTCAACCTAAACCCAAAGTAAAAGTCGAGCCAAAAAAAGATAAAGCAGACGATAAAAAGATAGATGATAAAAAACCAAAAAATAAACCTGCGGACGAACCAAAAAAAGATGAGCCCGTAAAAGATGACGAGCCTGACGTCGCTTCTGAAAATGCTTTGCAAGAAGAAGGCGAAGAAGATTCTGAGCTGGGCCGTTACGTAGGTCAAACCCACACAGATCTAAAAGAAGTATTCGAAGCTGACGACGAGATCCAAAAAGTCATTAAAGCTGACACAGATGACGATACTGAAGACGACGACAAGAAAAGCGATGACGATAAAATTAAGGACGATGACGGGAAATTAATTAAAATTATTCCGGTAACTCCTGTAAAAAAGACGAAGCCTGATAGTAAGCTTGATACCGATGTGAAACAAACTAAGTCCGGAGATCTGCGCCCTGTAAATCAGGCTGTGGGAATTGCCGATCGTGGTGTGTTACGAAATGCAACTTCGTTGGTGGTAAAGCAGAAGTCATTAGATCAAAATTCTTTTTTTGAAGTCATAGAATCTCCAAATCAAAACTTTTACGGCACTTTTGAGATGGCGGAACTGGTCGCCCGCCTAGGTGCACGTGTTAACCAACAAATGGAAAAGAAAATCTATATTAGCGCAGTGTCGAAGCTAAAGGGCGGCCGGGTAGGAAAACACAAAAGTCATCAAATTGGAATTGACGCCGACATCGGTTACCCAACAGCGGATCGTGTGAAATTTCCGGTTGTTGTAGAAGGAAATCGCAATTACAACAAGCGCTCTTATTCGGTTGAAAAAACGTATGATTTATTTAAGTTTGCCTTCAAACAACCTGATATTAAAATCGACCGCGTCTTTGTAGACCGGATCATCATAAAAGAACTTTGCCAGTATGCTAAAGCAAAGGGTGAACTTGTCGGAAATGATAAAGAATTGGTGCAGACGATGTTTAAAAAGTTAGATCACTACACGGGTCACGGCGATCACTTTCATATACGACTGAAATGTTCATCAGCAGATCCTGCATGTCAGGATAAAGCATACTTTGTAAACCCAGGATGCAGTTAAATAAAGATCTCTGCAGCGGGCTCGCGCAAGTTATAGCGTGATGACATCGACGAGCCATAAGCACCAGCGTCGCAAATAGCGACAAAGTCACCTTCAGCGATAGCTGGGAAAGTTTTTCCAGTGACTAGCACGTCAGAAGATTCACAGATGGGACCAACAACGGTGTATTTGCTTGATGGCCCCGGTTTTTTTTTCAGTGGTAAAATTTCATGTACTGCTTGGTACAATGCTGGCCGCAGTAACAGCGACATGCCAGCATCTAAAATAAGGTATTTAGTCGTTGCCGCCGTTTTAATAACTTCAACCCGTGAAATCAACACACCACTTCGAGCAACTAAAAACCGCCCGATTTCTAAAATAAGAAACGCACCAAAATCTTTTAGCTCTTTGTCATATATTTCTTGTAAAGCTAGCCAGCGCTGTTGATCCATTTCTGAATCGGCATCTTTGTAATCAATACCAATGCCGCCACCCAGATCCAGACGGTCCAACTGCGGACAAATTTGTTTGGCTTGCAGGTAAAAAGGTTTTACCACTTGAATGGCTTTTTCAAACACACTGACATTGGTGATTTGTGAACCGATATGAAAGCTGATGGCTTTAAGTTCAAGATTTTTGTGGCCTGCAATGCGAACTAAAATTTGATTGGCGGTTTCAAAATCTAAACCAAATTTCGAATCCTTTAACGCCGTAGCAATTCCGGGATGGGTTCCAGCATCAATTTCTGGATTTACGCGCAAAGCAAGACTAACTTTCTTGTTTAGGGTTTTATTCAGTTCGATAATTTTGGCAAGCTCTGACGGACTTTCAATGTTGATTTGATAAATTTCGTTTTCAATGGCCCATAGTAATTCTTTTTTAGTTTTAGCAACGCCCGATAAAATAATATCTTTTGGTTTAAAACCACAGTCGATTGCATGCTGCATTTCACCCAGCGATACCGCATCAATGCCGCAGTTTGATGCTTGAATAAGTTTTAAGATTTCTGGATGAAAATTTGCCTTCATCGCGTAATGCAAACGGCCAAGTCCTTTCCAACTTTGAATCCAACCAATGCGTTCGGTGATAATAGATTTTTTATACAGCCAAAAAGGCTGTTCGTAGCCGGCAACATACGAATTTAAATTCTTCGCCGAGCCCGCAAAATTTAATTCAGAATCGACATAGTTAAAAAGCTTACGTGACATAAGCACCATTTTGCACGAAAATGTCCAATATGGAAATGTTCAAATTTGGCGAAACGCATTTAGGCCTACCGATTCATGGTTTTCATTTCACAAATACGACATCAGCGAATAAAGCGCGTGCTTTGATTTTAGGCGGCGTCCATGGCGACGAGCCCGAAGGCGTCGTTGCAGCAAAGGGATTACTAGAGGTTTTTAGACAGAATTTTGATTTAGGTCTAAATATCACACTGGTTCCTGAGTTTAACCCTGAAGGAATCTTAAATAAAGTGCGCATGAATTCGCGTGGCGTCGATCTTAACCGAAATTTACCAACAAAAGATTGGTCTGGGGTCGCAGCCAGTGTGCGCTATAATCCAGGGCCCGAACCCTTAAGTGAAAACGAAAATAAGGCATTGGTTAAATGGCTAAATGAAAACTCGGTTCAGCTTATTATTTCGCTACATTCCTGGAAGCCCATGCTAAATACGAATGGATCCATCCCCGAAGCCGAAATTATCGCTAAAATGACCGGCTATAAAATTGAACCTGACATTGGTTACCCCACACCGGGTTCATTAGGAACATACGCTGGTCTTGAACGGCAAATTCCTACTTTAACTTACGAAGTCGAACGCGATATCACTTTCGATAAAGTCATAAAAATTCACGTGCCAGCTATTCTAGAAGGCTTAAAAGTATCGGCACAAATCAGAAACGTTTAGTGGTTTTCTTTAATTTTAACGACTGCAAAAAGGAATTTAATGAAGGATCAAATCCAAAATATTTACGATCACGGTAACCCACCCTCACCATCTGAAATGGAAGCGATCGAAGCCGTCATCCAAAAAATAGATTCTGGCAGTTTGCGCGTTTGCGAAAAAGTAAACGAGCACTGGATAACGCTAGACTGGGTAAAAAAGGCCATCATGCTTTATTTTAAAATTAAAAAAAATGAAGTCATTCATTCTGGTGCCTTTGATTACTTTGATAAGATCCCAATTAAAAAATGGACTGGCGCCGAAGGCGTGCGCGTGGTTCCACAAGCCATCGCCAGGTACGGAAGCTTCGTTGATAAAGGCGCAATACTAATGCCTTCCTACATTAACATCGGAGCCTACGTCGGAAGCGGCACCATGGTCGACACCTGGGCCACAGTTGGATCCTGCGCGCAGATTGGTGCTAATGTCCATTTATCTGGCGGCGTTGGTATTGGTGGAGTGCTAGAGCCCGCCCAAGCGCAGCCAGTGATTATCGAAGATGAATGCTTTATTGGAAGTCGCTGCATCGTCGTTGAAGGTGTGCACTTAGAAACCGGAGTCGTCCTAGGTGCTGGCGTCACGCTAACAGCTTCAACTAAAATTATCGATGTCACAGGAACCAGTCCCGTGATTGTAAAAGGCCGCGTACCAAAAAACTCAGTCGTCATCCCAGGCATGGAAAATAAGGCGTTTTCTGCTGGCACTTTCGGCGTTCCATGCGCGCTAATTATCGGCGTGCGCCAAGAATCTACCAATAAGAAAACGTCCCTTAATCAAGCCCTGCGCGATTTCTCGGTCAGTGTTTAATTGAAGTCTTTTCGGATTTAATTTTTTGAATTCTAAGCGTGAATTGATAGGCTTTTTTTTCCTCTGAAACTTGTATAGCTATAGGTCAATGCCGTTCACTTAAGATCCGATGTATCGAAGGTGAGCAGCTTGCTCGGGCTGTAGGTGAGCGCGGTCAGCACCTGCTCGCCGTGCTCGGCGCCCGAGCGGCGCGTGTCCGAGAGTTCGCCGGTGATACCCCAGCGCTCCGAAAGCGCGGTCGAGAACGACGCCGAGGCGCCGAACTGGGTGCGCGACGTATACGCATCGACAGCGCCGAGACGCAATGCATTCAGGCTCGCGTCCAAGTGCACCGGGCCGAGTTCGCGGCTCTAGATCGTGTTGACCGACCAGTCGGTCTTGCCGCTGCCGATGCGGTCTTTGGCGGTCGGCAGCTTCACGCCGAGTTCCATGCCGAAAGCCGGTTCGTCGTCGACGGTCCAGGCGCGCTTGAGCGTCACCGTGGTGTCGCCCAAGCCTTGCGCGCGGTCGCTGCCGTCACGTTGCCACACGTGCGCTTCACCGCCGAACAGGAGCCCCATTCCTTCGTGAACGCGAGTTTGAATAGGGAGGGCTTGGCGTTGCGGCGTGCATCGTCGGCGCGCTGCTGCAGGCCGCCGAACTCGCACTCGATTTGGCCCGCGGCCGGCAATTGCGCCGGGCTGGAAACCGATGGGCGATACGGCGTGATCGGCTCGAATTCGAGTGCCGCAGCGCCGGCCATGCCGGCCACGTAGATGAGCGCTGCAGAGCGGCCGTTGCGCGGGATCAGCGGTGTCACCAGCGTTCT
>JANPNP010000500.1:0-5315 GCA_031427535.1 Bdellovibrionales bacterium
CTGGCCTATGGGACCGCGATCAGCAATTAATTATACTTGATGAATTGCACAAGATGAAAAAATGGAAATCATGGATTAAAGGGATTTACGATACCGAAGGTGTAAGGCCAAGATTACTTGTGACCGGCAGTGCCAGGATGAACCAATTTAAAAAAACTGGCGATTCCTTGGCTGGACGACATTTTAATTACAGGTTGCATCCGCTTGATTTAAATGAACTGGCATTAAAAACTTCTGCTGAGCAGACTGAGGCAATGGAAACATTAATGAACGTGGGCGGGTTTCCGGAACCCTTTTTAAAAGGAGTGAAAAGCTATTATAACAGGTGGAGTTCAGGCCACCTTGATTTAATTCTAAGGCAAGACCTACTTGATCTTGAGACTGTTCGCGATCTAAAAAGTATGGAAATTCTTATTGTGTTATTGGCAGAGCGTGTAGGCTCTTCAGTTTCAAATGCCACTTTAGCAAAGCAGCTACAAAAAGATCCGAAGACGGTTGCCCATTGGCTAGAGATTCTTGAAGACTTATTTGTCATTTTCAGAGTTACGCCGTTTCACAAAAACTTGGCTCGTGCTATTCGGAAGGAACCAAAATATTACTTTTATGATTTGGCACAAGTGCGCGGAACTTCAGCGGCAAAATTTGAAAATTTGGTTGCATGTTCTTTAGTTAAGGAAATGCAAAGGCTGCAAGATGTTGAAGGTGTAATGGGAAATCTTCATTATCTTCGCACCAAAGAGGGCCATGAAATAGATTTCTTGGCGTATTTTGCAGAACATCCAGCGTGGCTAATTGAAGCTAAACTGGCAGACGATGATTTATCCAAAAATTTTAAATATTTTGAAACACACTTCAAGGATTCGTTACGGATTCAAATCGTTGCAAAACTTGTACAGCATAAGTCGACAGCTGCGGGCCACAAAATTGTAAGTGCTGCGTCCTGGTTATCTGGGTTATCTGGGTTAAAGCTGGTTTAAAAGAATAGGTTCGTTTAAATAATTCGCGGGTCATTTCTTAAAATTTTAAAGTCAATCCAGCAGTAATTGGTGATGTGCAGACCCGCCATCCATAAGAACGCTTACTTGCATGAGATTATCTTATTGTCAGTTTTGCGGCTTATTTTAAGATTTAAGGGTTATGCATTTTTTTTCAGTTAATCCCACTATCCTGTTTCAAAAACAGGTGCTGCATGTTTGATCCAATTAGAATAATAGTTTTTTCTAGGCTTATAATTCACAAAACCAAATGCCTCTAAGCTGTTTTGTTTTAAATAGCCTAGGCACTGTTTAAAATCCCTACCCCAGTTAGTTATTCTAGAAAATGGCCGAAATTGCCAGAAACCTTCTGGTGTTTGGTGCGCAGACTTCACTTGGCCCAAAGTATTTGACCCATCGCCCGCAGCTAACTTCTTACGTGCAGTTACGAATACTTTAAAGCTTTGCTGACCCATTACATGACTTGCGATCTGACCTGATGCGGCTTTAATAAACGCCTTATACAAAGTTCTGTTAGTAATCCTTAAAAGCAAATGTAAGTGGTTTGAATTAATAGCCTGCTGGTATATTTTCACCCCAAATTTTTTACTAAACCGCACAAGTATTTATTTTATCGCTTGGTGATTACGTTTAGCTAAGAAACTATCAGGTTGCACACAATGGGATCTGTGAATCACCATTCACTGCTGTTTTAACGGCGCCTGTCGTTAGGGGCCCTTGAAGGTCAAAATAGTAATGCTACAGTGGTTATCAGAAAATCTTACGGATTTAAGAACGTAGAAGTTCTAAAAATCATGTTATATCATAAACTTGGAAAGCTTAAGGTGCCAGACCTAGCCTGCAAATATTTTTAATGAACCAAAGAATGCCTGCCTTAAATGGGCCAGAAAAGCTTTAAAGTGTTTGCGCGTTCGCGTTTAAGAAATGCTATGGGCGATGGGTTAAATGCTGCATCAGTAGTGAAGTCTACGCAGGCGCAACTTTTCCGACTAGGCACAATTTTAGACTTTCTCAAATTGATTCAACTAAGAAATATTTTTGGTTTTTTTTCGAGAATTCAACGTTTAGTACATCTTACGAATAACAATACCTTTGTTTGGCAATGAGGCAGTAGTTTCATTTTCGAACGTCGATAATTAAATCAATTTTACAAAGTTAAACAACGTTTCCGTCTGGAAACCCATTTTATTTGTTTTGAAATGGGTTCGAAATTGCAATTGATAACTGTTGGGTGGTGAAAAATGTTACGAATAATCAAAATAAGCTTAGTTGCAGTGTCGTCTCTTCTTGTAATGGTACAGTTTCAGAACTGCAGCAAAATGCAAATGAGTAGCATCGATCCCACGCAAAGTAAGCTAGGTGCATTTGCAGTCGAGCAAGGTGGTACTGAGCAACTTAATGGCCCAGTCGAAAACCAACCATCTGAGCCTGTAGCGAACCAACCATCTGAGCCTGTAGCGAATCAACCAGTAGACTTCGTCGATTGCCCGGAGCTACTAATTAATGGAACTGTTGAGTACATACCAGCTCAAACTATCGAGGAAATGATTGCCAGCCAGCCGGAAGGCAGCCGTACAGACTATTTAGATGGTTTATTAAATTCTTGCAAATCAACGAAAAAAAGCGATCTACTATCAAATGGAAGCAGCCAAAGTATAGTCAGTTCAGGTGCTGCGAAATGTGTAAAAATTTGTCACACGCAAACAGGCCCGGCTAAAAAAGATAAAGATGATAATAGCTCAGATGACGATAGCTCAGATGATAACAGCTCAGATGATAACAGCTCAGATGATAACAGCTCAGATGATAACAGCTCAGATGATAGCAGTTCAGACGATGACAGCTCAGCAGATTAAAAAATGACAGGTAACCTTAAGCCATAGTAGCATTAGCAAAATGATTTCTAACAACATCGAAATAAAGATTCATTCTGAAAAAATAATAAAAGTCGTGTTTTTTTCCTTGGTCAGTATTGATGTGGGGCTTGCTCTTTGCGATATTTTTTTGAACCACTTGCAGTGGACTTCATTTGGACCTTTGCGGCGCTTCTTCAACATTGCTCGGGAAGATAGCCTTGCGAACTGGTACGCCAGCTCGCAGCTGCTTCTGACAGGATTCATCCTTCTAATTATTTTTTATTTTGAAAAGGCTTCCAAAGGTCCGAAAAATTCGCTTTTTGGTTGGGGTTTGATGGCTGGTTTTTTTATTTATATGGGAATTGATGAGGCCACTAAACTGCACGAAAGACTGGGGTCTAGTTTTAAGATTTTTGCAGAACAAAACGAAACTTTAGGTCAAATGTTATCCGCTTTTCCAAGTTATCCATGGCAACTGATTTTGGTACCATTTTTTGCAGCTATGGGTTTATTTATTGTTTGGTTTTTATACCGCAAGCTAAATACCTGGCAACTGAAAGCGAATATCGTCTTAGCTCTAGCTTTTTATATTTTGGCAGTAGGGCTGGACTTTGTCGAGGGTATGCAATCTGACCCGTACACTGCTTTAGCAGTGTACTTTAATTCGAGCACTGAAAGTATCCGGCATTTTTCGAAAGTTATAGAAGAAACTATCGAGCTTTTGGGCACGACATTCTTTTTACTTACTTTTTTAAAGTTCCTTTGTGCTCAAGAAAAAGATATTCATCTTTACTTAAGAAAATAGTCTCCGTGAAGGAATACTGACCCAAAAATTAATCGTGGGCATTTGCATGGTCTAGGCCCTTATCGATGTTAGCTTCAAGCGGCCCTTCGATAACTTCAGTTGGTGTGCCAAGGTTAAATATTTTGTAAGTCTGCCAGACCATATTTCGGCCCGACTGATTGTACAACGAGGCCCGGATAATAACTGGTGGTCTTTGGCCCACAAATTCAGGCTTTCCGGCGTCAGAGTTTTTAACTAAGGCCATTAATTCGGTACGCGTGATTGTTGCGCCAGCTGTTTTGACCAGATCAACTTCGATTTGTGGGGTCCATTTTAAAATATCGACTTTCCGTTTAAATTCTTCAGGAACTATAGCATCGAACTGCAGATCGCTCCAGTCCAAACGAATATCAGCTAGGACGGGTGCTGCAATGTCTTTGATAGTTTTATCATCTGGAAGGCGCGGAAAGGTACCCGAGCGATAGGCGTTTAATGTTGGCGCATCGACCGCGTCTAACCAATTTGCATATTCAGCAAATGTCACACAACGGACTTCAGGTTTATTGCAAACAAATTTTGAAAACTCTTTCATGGCTCCCCAGTAGACACCGCTATTCCATTTAGAAAAGTGGTGACCAATCTGAACTGGGGCGCGGTTGCCGAAATAATTTTGCTTAAAATAATAATATTTATAACTTTCTAGCATTTGATCGTAGTACTGCTTTCTGACGTCTTCAGAAAGATTTTGTTTTGAAACACCGGCCGAGTGAAATATAAACCAATTGTAATCCATCGAAAGCGTTTTACGTGTCGAGCCCGCAATCTTTATTTGTGCAAGAGGCATATTCCAGCCGCCCCACGTTTGGCGTTGTGGCCAATAATCTGGCGACGCAATTTTCGAGGTATCATAGCGAAAATTGAACTTTTTAAGAACTGGAAATAGATCCGGGGTTGTCGCTAACAACGGAGCACGAAAGCCAGTGATGTTTTCGACGCCAAATGAAAAACCATTGCCACGTAGACCTGGTTTTTCTGGCTGAATTTTATTAATTTTGTAGGCCCCGAATAACAAAAGATTAAATTGTTCGAATTCTTGATTCCAGTGGTCGAAATTCCAAGGCCGACCATACATGTTAGCTGTTTTGTCTGTACCACTTTGATCGCAGTGCGAATTTGCATGCGAAGCGATTTCATGCCCTGCTTCAAAGGCACGATTGGTTCTTTCTAGGCGGGCTGCAATTCCTGCTGTTGTGTCTGAAAATCCAATGCAACTAACACCAGGTCCAAGTACCGGGGTGTTGTAAGTTTTTTTAAATTCTTTCGCTAAATAGTAAGGTGGATTAATAAAATAGGTGAATTTAATTTTTTGTGCATTGTTCATTGTTGAAACTGTATCGGCAAAAGCCATCGATTCATCCCAAAATGCATTATCTTTCGAACCATCAAAACCAAGCAATACAAACTGCGGCGGACGCTCGTAAGCGGCTGGTTTACGCTTTGTTTTAGCCTGCGATATTAAAGAGAAAGAAATTATCAAAAGAAAAGCAAAGCGGTAGCTAAACATTTGCATGGTTGCACTCCTGTAACGATCGTTGGGTTAGCATTATTAGATCATAGGCCATCAGATCGTGATGACCCGCTCTTCCGCCACACCGGCCTTGACGACGACGTCGATGACCG
>JANPNP010000501.1:0-1966 GCA_031427535.1 Bdellovibrionales bacterium
ATTGCTAATTCTTTGCCATGGGTATCTACAATGGCCCCACGTCGTGATGGCAAGGTAACTACAGTTTGAAACTGCTTTTCTTGTAAGGCATTTAGTTTGTCTTGTGGCAAAAACTGTAAATATGCTGCTCGCGCTAAAAGGACTGTCCAAAGAAAACATGTGATAGCGAAAAGCGTAATTATTTTCGACTTCAAGGATTGGCCTGATTTTTTAAAGCCATCTTATTCTGCGCAAACGTAAGTGACGTTGTTAAATTAATAATTTGCCCTGGTTTAATTTTTCGCATCGTTAGCTTATGGGTTGCTACGTTTTCAACTAACTGCGGCCGCGTTAATTTTGCTAACGAGATTTCTTTTTGACGTGAAATTTCGTTACTTTTTTTAAATTCTCGCGTGAGTTTTAAAACCACGTAAGACAATCTACGCTCTTCCATCTTTATAAAAACCAACCCTAGCAATGTCGCAATCACGACCAATAGGCTTAAAAATGGTTTTAACTGTCGTATATCATTGGAGCTCATCCTGACCTCAATTTTATTTTTCATTCAGGCTAATCCTTAGCCCGCAAAGCTCGTCGCAAAGCAAACTTATCGGGCTTTTCAGGTTTTTGACCTTTTTGAAAAATACGAAGTTTCGCACTGCGTGCTCTGACGTTTAGTTTACATTCTTCTTCCGAGGGCACAATCACTTTTTTATTCACTAGAAAACCGTTTTCATCATCTTTAAAAAGATTTTTTACGATCCGGTCCTCTAGCGAGTGAAACGTGATGATTGAAAACAGACCTCCGTCGTGCAATTGGCGAATCAGCAGTGGTATTGCTTCTTGCAGGATTTGTAATTCTTGATTTACGACAAGACGAAGGGCCATGAAATATTGTGTTGCTGGATGAAAGCCTTTTTTTGTCCAGCCATCAACACGTTCTATAAGACTAGCCAATTGTAGCGTTGTTGCAAATGGAGTTTCCACGCGATCGGCCACGATAGCCTTTACCACATGAAACGGATTTTCAATTTCGCCGTACGTTTTAAAAAGCTGCATCAGTTCGTCAAATTCTAATTCGTTAATTAAATTTGCTGCTGACTGTGTAGCTTTTTGGTTCATTCGCATATCTAGCGGGCCGTCTTTGTTAAAGCTAAACCCTCTGGCACCTTGATCCAATTGCGGCGAGCTCACACCTAAATCAAGCAATATCATGGAAAGCTCATGTTTTTGGCTTTGTGCAAATTGTAAAAAATTTTGATGAATAACTTGAACTTTTTTTTTGTGCTATTAAATATTTCCATTCAGTCTCAGCAGCGGCGACAGCATCTACGTCTTGATCAGCTAACACGGCCATTTCAAGGGGATAAATTTTTTGTATAGCCCTAAAGTGCCCTCCGCGCCCATAAGTCCCATCAAAATAAACTAGGTTCTTAGCGTTTTTCAAATTTGAAAACGACTGAAGCACTTCGTTTAATAAAACTGGAACGTGAACTGGTTGACTCATTCGCTACTTTCTAAAGATTGCTGGACCTAAGTCATATACTAAAATTCGAAAATTTGTGCGTCAAGGTAGAATCGCTTACGCTTAAGACAGGAAACACGAATGATATTAAATTGCCCACGCTGTGGTTTTTCACAACCCGAAGACCAATATTGCGCCCAATGCGGCGTCAACATGCAGTCGTTTAGACCAGCAAAGAAAAGTTTTGGGAAAAAACTATCTGAAAACATTACGCTGCAAGTTTTTGTGTTAGTTATCATTGCGGGCTTTGGGGGCTCGTATATGTTTCAGGCGGGCTCATCACCAAAGTGGATGCAAAAAATCACGCGCTCGCAAGGTGTAAGTAAAAGCACGAAAACCGTTTCTACTGTCGCTAGCAGTGATGACCAAGTTGCTGACTTTTCCTCAAGTTCAAAAGCGGATTCAACCGAACAAAATTTGCAGGCCTTAAAAGACAAAGAAATTGTTATAGAAAAGTCTTCG
>JANPNP010000502.1:0-5655 GCA_031427535.1 Bdellovibrionales bacterium
CGGTAGCATAATTGTTTATTCCTTTTTCAGCCCTTACTAGATCAAGATGCGGAGATTTTTGCTTAATCAAAAGCTTAAGCATTACTGTTTCAGTCGCTACTTCTTCGGCCCCGATGCTTCCCTGTGACGAGTTGATTGTGCTTGTATACTCTTCGGACACAACCTTAATTTCATCACGCCATTGCTTAGAAATTAGCAGCGAATTATCCATCATCACTTTCCGAGTCTTAAAATTGAATCGGCGAAGTATACTTTCTGATTCTAGTTGCGCCTTGGTGATTTTTTCTGTCTCTGCATGGTTTTGCACTTCTATAAGGTGGTGAATGAACTCGTGTAACAAAGTCATCGGTTTGGCATCGCTGGCAAGCAGAATTATATTTGTTGCTGCGCCTTGAACTCCGTCACGTGTAGTAAAAAGTGCTGAGCCAGAATCAACATCGGCAATTTTAGGTATTAAATCTGGAAGCTGACCGATCGGAGGAGCTGGTAAGAAATTGAAGGTCGCTTCTTCGTCCGAAGGTTTATCAGGCGCGACTTTATAAATCTTTACCTTGTGACTTTCAATTATTCTTACGATTTCGGTAAGGTCAGTCATTTTTACTAACTTTTCCATAACTGTAATGTCGGCAGCGCGGCCGTAGACAGTCCTCACGATAGTTTTAGCCAAAGCAACCTGGGATAAAAGAACGACAATACTAAAAATGGAAAAATGCATAAATATCTCCTGATCGCTATTTAGCAAATCGAGGGCCGTCAGGTTTCAAATTCCAGGCTCGTATAATTAACCTGGCAAAATAAATTGTTTAACTTCTGGCTATTGTGTCGCATTTTGGAAACCATGTTAAGTTTAAGCCATTAGTTTAAGCCATTAGTTTAAGCCATTAAGTTCCACAATTCAGTTTTTTTAGAACTGTGTTTTTCAGAGTGACAATTTATGTCTCTTTGTAAATCGTTTAGGCGCGATTTTGCATTCTAATCAAACTGAACCCACATTAAATCTGGAATACTTCTAGCAAGATTCTTTGCGGAAGATCGCTTTAGTCTGAACAAACGGCAAATAAGCCGACAGGCGTCGAAGCACCAACCGTTAAAAAATAAGGAGTTTTTGTGAAGAACAAATTTGGAATGGTAGAAAATTTTTTAGTAATCGCACTTTTGCTGTCGGCTTCAGTAACCGCAGTTGCCGGTTCGAAAGTTGTGACGGCATCGGCCAATGAAAGTATGCAGCGCCAGGCTAATGTCGATTACGTGCAGTTTTTAACTGCGCAAGATGACGGTTTAAAAATTTTTTCAACTTCAGGTGGCGATCCGGCGATGAATGGGTCTTACTTAAAGTTAGCAGTTTTCAAAAGTCCAGCTGAAGGTTGGGGCGTATTTGAACTAGCAAATGTTAAAAATTATATACTAATGCAGAGTGCAAAAAAAGGCTTCTTGAAGTTCAAATTAACTAGAGACACTTTAGACGCAAATGGTGAAATCACTCAAAAAGAATCGACGCTATATTTGAACATCACAAATATTAGGTCTGGATCAATTTTGGTTGAAGAAATTTCAGGAAGAGAAACTTACGAGAAAAGGTTTCATGAACCTACCCCAATTTGACCTAGTTTTTTCCTATTCAGAGCCCTCAGTACAGGTAAGTCTACGATTTGTTAGATGATGACACCGAAGAAAGGTTGTCCAGAATGTAAAAACTGAAATTCAGAAGGAGCAATTGGTCAGAAAGTTAGACCCCATGACCAAGTTGAAGTTAAAAAGTTAGCTAAACTAATGCTAAATACGAAAATAAAAACCTATTATTTATCGCTAGATCCTATTCCGCAATCATTTTCTGGAATACGATGTCGGTTTTGGAGTGATGGTATTAAAGAAATTTTTGAAAAATGTTCTTGAATGGTTTAACAAATTCAGCTCATAAACTTTTAGAAACAGAGTCTATTAAGCCAGCTTGTTTTAAGAAACTTTCCGTACGTATTCTAATATCTGTGTTAATTTTTTTCACGAATAAATCTTCTTCACGCGAAAGGTCATCAATGACCATTTCATTCAGCTGTTTTAACACCGCCTCTCCTATTTTTTTTAGGCGTGAGGCTACAAAGCGAGATTGCAAACCCATCTGCTGAGTCATCTCGGCTAATTGAAAGGCTTTGACCTCATTTAAACTAAAAGTATCACCAATTTTAAAAGCCAGTTCATGATGAAATTCTTCGTAAACCGCCACGTTCACTAAATCGTACGCAGGTGTAATTTCATACCCTTTACTGGTCACAAAGTAGCTTATATTTTTACCGTGATTATCGGTATTACCAATTAGCAAATTAAATAAAATCCACTCTAACAACTGCAATTGTGCCTTCGCTGGAACAACACAAGATTTATTAAAGCGTGATAAGTTTTCAACGCTAATTGGACCTAAATAATGATCTTTTTCTGGGCCAGTCGAAATTATACGTTGATATTTAAATTCAGGAGGCACATTTAAGGCTTGGCACCCGTCGATCACATGTTTGCGAACTACATGATTAGCCCCCCTCCAATTTCGGTCAAAGCGTTCGACTTGCAGAACCCGCTCTTCGAAGAGCAATAGTTCCACCCGAGCCACAGGCAAACTTATTTTTTCTGCCAGCTTCATACAAAAATATTCATTCAATACCAAGTGCTGATCTTTTTTACTAAATTTAAGAATGTGCGTTGAGGCAAGCTCCCCTTCGCCGAAACCGTATTCGCCATCTTTTAAAGTAAGTGCTATTTTTTCCTGAACCCTAGCTAAAGATAACCTTGGCTTTCCATCCCAAATACTTATCGGTTTTGTGGCCCTATTACGAATTCTTTCTGTCAGTTCTTCCGTGGTCACTTTTCGAAAGGATGTTACAGGAGCATTTTCTTCTGATGCAAAAGTAAACGCCCCGGTCGCATCTTTTCCAATCACCGTAATCAGTGAATAAATATTTGACGATGCAGTCTTAAGTGCGCGGGCCAAGGTTTTAAGAGCCTCGTCTTCTGCCACTTTTTGTTTTTCATAAAACAATGACAAAGAAGGAGTCGATTTATTTTCTACCATGATTTTACTAGCAGTTGAATGCCAAGGCCATTCAGAACTTTGAACAAACTATCTAAATTTACGCCCGCTTTTGCTGTTTCAATTTTAGAAAGTGTTTCTACAGAAACCCCGCACAGGTTAGCTGCATCGTCTATTCTTAAACCAGCTTGAGTGCGACGAGCCCTGACGAAGGCTGCTAAATCTAGCGGTTTTGTAATATCAAGTTTATCTGGGGTCTTATATATACGAATTGGAAGCATGGAAAATGGCAATTGTTTATATATTAATAGAAACAATATTTACGGCTAAGCCAGCTTAAAGCGTTCTTTTTCGGTAAGCCAAAAAAGAATTTCTTCCGAGTTCAAATAGCTAGATAAAATACTAAGTTTTAAGCCAAACTCGAAGCTGTGATTATGAATAAGCGAATACTGGCGGCGTTCGCCTTTTTCCTTATACGGAACAATTTTTTTGAGTGAATGCATAAACTGCAAAGTTTTAAACAATATAGCCACTTCGCCCTTAAAAATGCCAAGTTCATCCCGACAGAAAATAAGAAAACTTTCGTCATCTTCTAATTTGTTTGGATTGAAGTCCTCAGGCTTTGTAACGACCAAAAACGCATAAACCACCGTCGAGAACAGCTCGGCTGTGTCAGAAAAATCAATACCTGCATACTCCATTTGGCGAAGGTAACATAAAAATTCTTCGCGGCGATTTTCGTCCAGGAATAGGGTATGAAATGAAGGCAACACCATTTCAAGTAACCCCAGATCGAAAAGCTCCATAAAAGCTAAATCAACTTGTGGCAAACGAAAGAATTTAAGCCACTCTTCCCGACGGCGTGGTGGTACCGCGCGCTTTAAATCTTCTTTGCAGTCTGAAATGGCTTGGCGTAAATCGGGTGCAATTGAAAAATTAATTTTATGGGAAAGCCGAATGGCACGAAGAATTCGTATTGGGTCTTCTTTTAAGCGTGTCGTGGGGTCACCAATCATTCGTAACACATGATCGTGGATGTCTTCTAGGCCCTTACAGTGATCAACAATTTTTCGATCAATAGGGTCATAGAATAAGGCGTTTATAGTAAAATCGCGGCGCACAGAATCTTCTTCGATATTGCCAAAGAAATTTTCTTCGGTAAAAAGGCGATCATCATCTGCAGTGGTTTCTAATTCTTCTGCAGAAGCTGTCCGGCGAAAAGTGGCAATTTCATAGATGTGTTCGCCTCTGCGTGCGTGCACTAATTTAAAACGTCGGCCAATGATAAAGCTGTACGGAACTTTTTTCTTAACCATGTTCGGTAATGCATTCGTTGCAATATCAAAATCTTTTGGTTTGATACTGACCAACAAGTCGCGAACTCCGCCGCCAACTAAATAAGCCTGAAATCCGCCCTCTTTTAGACGTTTCAATATGCCGATAGCCTGAGGGTCGATGGCATCCTGCATCTGGTGAAGCTTTTCAGTATAAATCTTCGTCAATGAAGACTTGGTCAATTCTGTCATGTCCTCTACATTTTTAATTGAGCTTCGTTTTCAAGTCGAGTACTTAAAATCAATGTTCTTAGATAATTTCAACTATTCTGTGTTGGGCACAAATTCAGAAAGCCGAATTGTATTTATTCACGGTTTAATGGCTTTTTCAGCAAACTGGCGTAAAATCGCTGGTCGCTTAGAAAATGAATTTCAATGTCTGATTTATGATCAAAGGGGACATGGTCGCTCGTTCAAACCTGAAAGTGGCTACACCCCCGAGATTTTTGCTGAAGACTTAAACAAGATTACCGATGAGCTTGGCTGGACAAATTTTCATCTGGTTGGCCACTCGATGGGTGGGCGAAATGCAATGGTATTTGCGCATTTGCATCCCGACAAAGTGCGCACGTTAACCATTGAAGACATGGGCCCTGACGCCGATTCGAAGTCGTATTTATACTATGAAAAAATGCTTGGCAGCATTCCCACTCCGTTTGCGTCCAAACAGCACGTTAAAGATTTTTTCAGTCAAAATTTTTTAAGCGTATTTACTCCGAAGGAATCGCCTTCGGTATTATCGCTATTTTTACAGGCGAATCTTGAGCAGAAACCCTCAGGAGTTTACGATTGGAAATTTTCAAAGCATGCCGTGATTACAATTGTTCAAGAAGGCCATCAGAAAGATCGTTGGCTAGAAGTTAGCTCTTTTAAAATGCCAGTGCTATTAGTTCGCGGAGAGACTTCGCATGTGCTTAAACCTGAAACATTTGAAAAGATGCAGCAGGTAAATCCGAACATTCAAGGTGTGCAAATAACGGGCGCTGGACATTGGATACATTACGAGAAATATGAAGAATTCACGACTGTGCTGCGGGAATTTATAAAATTGCACAATGCATAAAGTCACATGTAGAGGCTGTGAAACACGTGACAGCGAAACCGCATAAGACTATCACATAGCTTGCTATGAAATATTCTGAATTAAATCTGGAACCGCGTCTAAATTCTGCTATCGAAAAACTAAATTACGTTGAGATGACACCTATCCAAGAGCAAGGAACGCTCAAAACGTCTTCAGGCAACTTCAGACTCTCTGCGACGCGCTGATAGATTTCGTCCGTTGATCCCGATCCACCAAGT
>JANPNP010000503.1:0-1823 GCA_031427535.1 Bdellovibrionales bacterium
GGTTACAAAACGATCCATTTCGACAAAGCTTCCTGGATCTAATAACACATCAACCCGCTCACGCGCGGACAAGCGCCCGCCGGCTTTATGTTTTGTTAATTTTTCAGGGCCTCCACCGGCTAACGCACGGTCATTTCGGCTTTCTAAATCATCTAATTTTTTTTGCATCATCTCTGTCATGAAAACTCCTGTTTACGGATAAGCGCGGCCATACAGTCGGGGAAAAGCACCAGCTTCGCGGACATGTGGCAAACCACAAATCCAAGTCACTGCGCGCTCAAGACCCAACCCAAAACCAGAACTGGGAACGCTTCCGTATCTGCGAATATCTAAATACCACTCGAAATCTTTTTGATCTAATTTGTGTTCTTTAATTCGTTGAATTAATGTTTCCACGCTTTCCTCGCGTTGACCGCCGCCGATCACTTCGCCATAACCTTCAGTTGCTAACATATCGCAACCCATGGCAAAGCCTTTATCATTAGGGTCTTCTTTCATATAAAATGCCTTGATAACTTGTGGGTAATGATGCACAAAAATCGGCTTATCAAACTGTGAAGAAATAATTGTCTCATCAGGCGCGCCAAAATCATCACCCATTACAAATTCAGGATTTTGTTTTTTAATAATTTCGACGGCTTCTTTGTAATGAAGGCGTGGAAACTTTCCTTTAATGACTTCTAACTTAGATATGTCGCGCTCTAAAATTTTTAGCTCTTCAGGTCTATTTTTCAATACTCGTTGCACGATATATTCAGTGTATTGTTCTGCTAAATCCATATTGTCGTACATATCATTAAACGCAACTTCAGGTTCGATCATCCAAAATTCAATTAAGTGCCGGCGTGTTTTTGATTTTTCTGCTCTGAATGTCGGACCAAAACAGTAAACTTTTCCAAAAGCCCTTGCTGTAGCCTCCATGTACAATTGGCCTGATTGCGACAAGTACATTTTATCGTCAAAGAATTTTGTTTCAAATAAATTTGATGTTCCTTCGCATGCAGCAGGCGTAAGAATAGGGGCATCGGTCAAAGTAAAGCCGCGGCCATCAAAAAAATCGCGCGTTGCCGAAGTTATCTCGTGGCGAACTCGCAAAATAGCGTGCTGACGTTTAGAACGAATCCACAGGTGACGATTTTCCATTAAAAAATCAGTCCCGTGTTCTTTCGGCGATATTGGGTAATTCTCGGATTTGCCAATTATTTCAAAATTCTTCACACCCATTTCAAAAACATTCTGCTGTTTCGGGTGCTGACGAATTGTTCCAGTTACTTTTAGCGAACATTCCTGTGAAATATGATCAAAGTTGGCGAAAGTTTCAGGCCCACAGTCGGCCATAAAAAATACACATGAAATCATTCCGGTTCCATCGCGTAATTCTAAAAATTTAACTTTGCCGGACGAACGTGTTTGGTAAGCCCAGCCTTTTAATTCGATTGTTTGGCCCACGTGCTCTTTAAGATCACTGATATAAATACGCATAGTTACGCTCCTGAAACGACGTTTTCTAGAGCATAAATTCTAGCGATGTCTAATCAGATCAACAAGTGATTAGTCTTTCGAGAGGGCGCGTTGAGTAAATTCCTTGTCAGTTAGGCCCGAGTTGACTTTAACCTGCGATAGTAACAGATCAGTGCCTCTTTTATTTTCAAGATTCTTTATTATGATTTTCTGAGCCCTAAAAACACCATTAAAGGCTTTATAGTTCTGAAAAGGAACACAACACGTAAAAAGGAAAATGCCGTCATAGAAAATGATGCCAATATTGTGAGGAAGTATTGTAAAAGAGGGACACGGAAGAATAAAGATGGAAACTGCGAACC
>JANPNP010000504.1:0-5192 GCA_031427535.1 Bdellovibrionales bacterium
ACGCCCTTACGAATGGCTTCGGCAAGTGCTTGGTGTTCTTCGCAGCCAATAATTGTCATCGCTTCTTCGAACGGACGGGGATCGGGCGCGTACATTTTTAATTTTTTAACGTCCATAATTCGCTGATGACTGTGTTCTAAATCTGCTTTATTCAGCTGCCCTTGCGCGACAGCAGTAAGCATCGCTTCCATTGCCAGTGGCGGCGTTTCAGGTTCATTGCAGTACAAAAGCAAATCAACTCCGGCTTGAAGTGCACGAACAGGAATTTGTCCGACATCAAAATGATTAGCCATAGCTTTCATTCCTAAGTCATCGGTAATAATTAGGCCGCGGTATTTCATTTCGTCACGGATAATTTTTTTTAGAAAATGATCTGACAGGGTTACGGGCCATTTTGCATCTATGTTTTTAAATAAAATGTGTGACGTCATCACCATATCGACACGGCTGCGTAATGTTTTTTTGAATGGAACAAGTTCGACCGAATTTAGCCGCTCCATGGTTGCAGTTTCTACCGGAAGTTCTTCGTGTGAATCAATAACAGTGTTTCCGTGGCCGGGAAAATGTTTTGCACACGAAAGAATTCCCGATTTTATATAACCCCGCACCAGCGCCGAACACATTTTTTCGACTTGGTGTGGATCAGAACTGACAGCGCGATCACCGATAACCGTATTGGCTGGGTTGCTAAAAACATCCACGCACGGTGCGAAATCTAAATTAATGCCAACACTCATCAACTCGGTTCCCATGCGCTGTGCAAAATGAAATGCAACTGTTGGCGCATCTAAATCACCAACTAGTTTTAAAGCTGGCCACTGCGTAAACGGGGGCTTTAAGCGGTGTACGCGTCCGCCCTCCATATCAATACCTATAAACAAAGCTGCCTTATCCTTCATCTTATGACGTAGCGACTGAATTTCAGCGCACAGATCCCGAATTTGCTTGGGCTCGATACAATTACGCCCAAACAAAACGACGCCCGAAATATTATTTTCAATAATGAAAGATTTTTCGGCCGCAGTAAGTGTTGCTCCGGAAATTCCAATTAACATGTGCTGACCGATAAGTTCCCGAAGGCTCATGAGATTATTTTCCTTTAGCGTGGTAAACGTTTATTTTTCCCGTTGGAATATCACCAAATAACTTTTCAAAAACGACAGAATTTACTTTAATTCCTTCAAGCGCTTCTTCTGATGATTTTACTAATTCTGTTTCAATGCCAGTGGCTGCAGTAACTGCCGAAATAGCTTCGCCGCGTTCGGTAATTAGGTTTTCGTATTCCATACCTGCAAACTTATTTGAAACTTTTAAAAGTTGCAATGACCCTTGCGTGATCATTTTTTTATCTACTTTTGCCGAACCCGTTTTAATTTCAGCAAGTTCTTCAGCAATGGCAGAAAAATCATATTTCGAATCTGTTTTTAAACCATCTTTACTTTTAAGCATCAGATAATATAAAGCCGTTGATAAAAATGTGCCTTTCGGAATTTTCTTTTCAATCTTTGACGCTTTCCCGTTTTCGGTTGCTATTGCTGTCATCTTATCTTTGGCAAATTTAGCATCAATCGTTTTAGTTTTTTTACCCTCGGCAGCTAAGTAATTGTAACTGATGGGTGCTAAATCACCGCTTGAAACAGTTTGCAATGATTCGGTCATATCAAATCCGTTTTTCGCAAGCCGTGTGAACGAAGAGGTTTTAAATTGACCAGTCTTTGCGTCGACTTCGGTGCGTAAAACGTAAAAGCCCACATGTTTTTTAAATTGCAAAACTTTGTAATAACCTTCAAATAAAATTTCCGAATTTGCGGATAACGAACTAAATAAAATAAGGAATGGTAGAGTGCGGAATAAGTTTTTCATAAAATGGAGGGGCTCCTTCGAATGTTAAAGACTAATTCTAAGAAATAAACACGCAAAAGGCACCCGCGCACCTGACTTATCTGCAACCAACTAGGCAAAGGGCTAATGGTGAAAAGATGTCTCAACTTAAGTCGAGCTGTCCTATTTTTTTTCAGCGTATGAAAACGATCTGTTGTTCCACTCTGTTTTAAGTTTAGAATAAGACCTAGGAATGAAGAAACCCCAATTTGTACTATCCAGAAAAAACCAAAAAGGTCAGGTCGCCATATTTGTGGCGCTGATATTTCAAATTCTTTTTGTCTTCTTCGCGATCTTAATAAATGTTGGACTTTTAGTGCACCACAAAATTAATTTACAACAATCGGCGGACTTGGCTGCGTACTACGGAGCCATGAAGCAAGCGGAATCTTTGAACGCGATTGCGCATATTAATTTTCAGATTCGGCAAGCGTGGAAGTTGTTGGCTTGGCGGTACCGGATTGTTGGGACTTTTGGGTTTCAGCGGACGAATAATCCGCCTGCAAGTTTGCCAATTTTTCCGATCGAGCTAAAGTATGGACCGCCATCAGAAATGATATCGAGCGCTGCAGTGAACAGCGGAGCTTGTCCCGTAGGTGGCGGTGATACAGTAAATACAGCTACGCATCCATTCTTTTGTATTAGTCATGGCGGCATGAAGGGCTGGCGGGGTGGATCTAATGAAAACGGATGTAAAATAAATTGTGGTTTAATGACGACCGGAGTTCCAATTATTGTGAATGCGATTCCTAATTTAGGCGTGGTACGTGACAACGGGGTTTCTGCCTCTATATCTACCGCGATCGTGAATACAAACAACGCGCTTCGAAGCCTATGTGAAAGTGTGGGCAATGCAAATATTAATGTCCTTGCTAAGATGATACTATCTTATCGCCGAGAAATGATGATGCGCTCCCAAACATTAATGATGCTTGCCGGAAATTTAAGTAAGGATAAGTTTTTAGATCTTGATGGTGGTGAAGTTTTAAAAGGTGCAACAAATACTTTTCGAAATAACTTAACGGAAGCTAATTTGGATTCAGGAACAAATCTTAGTTTTCGCACCTACAACAGTTTGGCGGACCCAAGGTGTGCCATGAAAACTGATCTTTCGTTGGCCGGAAATAAGTCCGAGGCCGGTGAATTTTTAAAACGTATCGAATTCAACATGATTGAGTTTTTTATTCATGATTGCGGTTGGCGAACTTCAGTTCCTCCGACGGATCCTACGAATCCGGCGGGTCAGGCGTTTCGCTCTGGACGAATTTACAATGCCGGTTTAAGTGATCTTTCTGACGGAGTAGCAGACACGCCAAAAATTAATTCTATAGATCAGGCCGTCAAAGATGAAATTTTAAGACTTGTTCAGATTGATAATGATAAGTACACCACAGGTTACGAAAAAAACCCTTGGTGCCCTGCATATTATGCCGTTACAGCTTCGTCGGAACCGATGATACCGTTCTTGCCTTTAGTAAAAATTAAATTGAATGCAAAAGCAGTTGCTAAACCATTCGGTGGATCGGTTGGTCCTTGGTACGGAAGAAAATGGGACCGCAGCGCTAAAAATACACAGGATGATATAACAATAACAGATCAGAACTTACAGCTTGATGAAAATTTGCCGGTGGCTAAAAATATTGGTAGTGTTGCAGTAACAAAAACTCAGTATGCGCGACTGCTTCCTAACTTTAGCCGTTATGTTGGCGATACGCTTGGCCTAAGTGATCCAGACTATATCGGTGAATATCATTCTGCTTTGTTAAAGAGAAGGCCCAGAAGTAATCCCGTGCCCTTTAGTAATGGTAAGGTGGCTGATACAAACCCAGAAACCAATACTTTGTCCGAACCCGCATCTTGGCCTTCACTAACATCATGGGACAATGCTTTCAATGTTAATGACAGCAATTACGATCCGCTTACTAAGGAACCGAACGATAGAGATTCCTACTTCCGTGACTTAGAGGTTTCGGCAATTGCACCAAATCAATTTGACCTAAGTTACTATTCGATTGATCCGGATTTTTATAATAATTATTATCTGCGAATTTCAAAAAACTTTGGTGCCTTGAAACAATCAGCGCAGATGGGTCCCGACTTAGTTTCATACGTGCGACCCGACTTTGGTTACAGCACGAAAGTTTACAACAAAAATGACTTCTCTGTTCGCCATCAAATGGAAATTGTAAAGAAAACGATTGGTACAAATTCGTCTGGTTTAAGTCCAAAATCGAATATGTTAGAAGCATTTTTTTACTTAATTACAAATCAATCCTCATTATTAACCGGATGGACTTTCAGAAATTTTACCGACTTCGATACGTTTCCAAAAGACGATATTGATTCAGCCGATGGCACGATGGCATTCGGTCGGTGTAAGGATGACTGGCAAAAAGAAAGTGGCAGTCCTCCTGGGTATGGCAGCCCAGTTGATACGCCACCACTGCCGCCCACACCAGGAAATTGTGTGACCGGTGGGCGAGTGGGTTATTCGGTAAAATTAGTTTCGCCGGCTTTACTGCGCGCAACTTCACCCGATCAGCCGTTGGGTGGACCGGGAACTTCGGGAAAAATATTGAACCCGATACCGGCTGATTTTTTAAATTAATGTATCAGTTTGAAACAGTTTAAGTTAACTGGACTTTCGACCGATAGGACAATAACTGGGGGATGGTTATGCGCATAGGTTTAAGCTTGTTAGTTTGTTTTATTTCGGCGCTGCTTTTTTCGTTTAGCGCTAAGGCTAACTACGACGCGGAATTTGGTTTATACGAACGTTGCAAAACCCAGTATAAAAATGGCAGCTGTGATTCAGTGGCGTTCTTTTCAAAAAAATCTGTGTTAGAGAAATTTACCACATGCCAGTTACCATCAGATATTGCGTCGACTCTTGAATCGACAAGCGCGGGTGCAAACTGCACAAATGTAAAATCAATAAGTAAATTATGTGCTGATAGTTTTCAAAAAATCGTAGTGCAACAATCTGGAAGTTATTGCACACGCGCAACTCAGCAAGCTGCTGCGGCAGCTGCTCCGAAACCTGGCGCTGGCGCACCTAAACTTGCGGCAGGTGGCGGAACAAATGGTGCCGATGTTGTTGCACTGATGGGAGCTGTTGGAGTTCCGTTAGTAGCAGCTTTTGATAAAAAAGATAAAGATAAAAAAGCCCCGCCGGCGCAGGCTGCAGCAAGTAATAGTTCAGTTAAAAAGGATTCATCCGGAACAGCTTCAGTTCAAAATACTGGTGCAGTTGTTAAGGCAGCTGGGAATGACCCCGTTAATAATGAACCAGCAAAAGAAGAGCGCTTAGT
>JANPNP010000505.1:0-4520 GCA_031427535.1 Bdellovibrionales bacterium
CGAGTTATTTACGGGTTTGTCTAAACTGACATCACGTGAAGACAGTCGTTTAGCCATTTCATTGATTTCATCCTCTGGAATTCCCAGCTTATGCGATAGTAATGCAATATTTTCAGGAGAAGTCATTTTTTCAAGCTCTTGTTTTTGGCGTTGTAGCTGATAAAAAAGTTTCCTTTGGTTAGCAGTTGTGCCAATGCGTACCATCGAAAATTGCCGCATAAGATACTCTTGAATATATCCACGAATCCACCAAACGGCGTAAGTAATAAGACGTGCGCCCTTATAGGGGTTATATTCTTTCACCGCGTGCATTAGTCCAACGTTACCTTCTTGAATGACGTCAATCATACGGGACGAAAACTTTGCGTATTCGGCGGCAACTTTAATAACAAATCGCAAATTTGATTTTACCAAAGTTTGTGCGGCGGCGGGATCTTTGGTTTCAAAATATTTTTTTGCCAGATCAAATTCTTGCTCACGCGTTAACAAAGGGTATTTACGAACTTCGCTAAGGTACATGGAAAGCGGATCAGTGTTGGTAATTCCACGTGACGGTTTCGGAGCAGGAACTAATCCGCGTCGATCGTCGCTTTTGATTTCTAAAACTTCAATTTCATCATCTGCAGATTCTTGTAAGGGCGTGATACTGTCGTCATCGACAACTTCTGCTACGACGGATCGTGGCTGATCTTTTTTAGATTTTTTAGCCATAATTACGTCAAAAGTTTATGAAGATTTTTTTCCAACATTTCTTGAATTTTACCCTTAAACAATGACAATGCCAGCGGAAGCTCGACTTCAACAACAATCTGACACGCAGAGCTGTCTTTGGGCAGAACCTGCATCTTTGCGTTAAACTGACTGCCCGTGACATTGCACGTCTTAGAAGGCTCGTCGAAAGTACAGGCAACTTTTGGGTCAAATTTTTTAAAATCGTTTTCACCGCTTAGGAAATTTTTAATTTTGCTATATACGGTAGCTGAATCTTGTGGCGCTGGAAGTTCAAATTTAAATTTAGACATGCTTTAACGCTATTCGGATTTCACGTTTTAGTCACGCGTATTTATGGAACTTATGGACCCCATTCAAAGTTCAGTTTTGACTCAGCTTTACAAATAATGAGATTATTAAATTTATGAAATTTGTAAGAGAATTAAAAAGAACAGAATATTGTGGAAATTTAACTTCTAAACACATTGGCAACAAAGTTGTGCTTATGGGATGGGTTAACACACGTCGTGATCATGGAAGCCTTGTATTTATTGATTTGCGTGACCGCGAAGGCATCGTGCAAGTCGTTTTAGATCCTACTAAACCAGATACTTCAACTGCCAAAGATTTCCGTAATGAATTTGTAGTAGCAATTGAAGGCGTTGTGCGCGCACGTCCTGATGGGATGAAGAACAATAAGATTAAGTCTGGTGAAATCGAAATCGAAGCTGTTCGATGCGAAGTTTTAAACCAGGCAGCGACGCCACCTTTTCAAATTGATGATGAAAATGTGAACGAGATGTTGCGGTTAAAACATCGCTACTTAGATTTACGTTCGCCACGCTTACAGAAAAATTTAATTACGCGGCACAAAGTTGCGCAACTGGTGCGCCAGTTTCTTTCTGACAATGGTTTTCTAGAAGTTGAAACTCCGATTTTATATAAATCGACTCCGGAAGGCGCGCGCGACTATTTGGTTCCTTCACGAGTTAATCCAGGAAATTTTTATGCTCTTCCCCAGTCGCCGCAAATTTTGAAACAGCTTTTAATGGTAGCTGGGTATGATCGCTATTTTCAAATTGCTAGATGTTTTCGTGACGAAGATCTTCGCGCAGACCGCCAGCCCGAGTTTTCACAAATTGACATTGAAATGTCTTTTATTGACGTTGAAGATATCATTTCGATCAACGAACAAATGCTGCGCCTGATTTGGAAAGAAATTAAAAACCAAGATATCGCACCTGTTCCTAGAATTACATTTCAAGACGCGATGGATCGCTATGGTTCAGATAAGCCAGACACCCGATTTAAGATGGAAATTCAGGATGTAGCAGCAGTGGTTGCCGGAAGTGATTTCAAAGTTTTTAGCGATGTGATAGCACGCGGTGGTATTGTTCGCGGCCTAGCGGTGCCCGGCGGCGGAACATTTTCTCGGGGACAATTTGATAAATTAACCGACACGGCGAAGAAGAACGGTGCCAAAGGATTAGTTTGGATAAAACAAGAAGCAGATGGAAGCATAAGTTCGCCAATATCAAAGTTCTTTAGTTCCGAGAAGTTAAAAGAGTTATTTGCAAAACTAGGATGCACTGAAAAAGACTGTGGTCTGATTGTCGCTGACGATTACGTTCCGGCGTGTTCTGCGCTGTCTGCGCTTCGGTTGCAATTAGGACGCGAACTGAAATTAATAGATCACTCTAAATTTAACTTTTTGTGGGTTATTGATTTTCCGCTTTTGGAATATTCACCAGACGATAAGCGCTGGGTTGCGCGCCATCATCCATTCACGTCACCGAAAGACGAATCATTCGATGATCTGATGAACAACAATGAAAAAGCCTACGGAAAAATGCTAGCGAAAGCCTACGACTTAGTTTGTAACGGTTATGAAATGGGCGGGGGTTCTATACGAATTTACCGTTCTGAAATTCAGCAAGCTATGTTTCGTCTTTTAGGAATGTCAGAAGCAGAAACTGAAAATAAATTCGGTTTTTTCTTAGATGCTCTAAAATACGGAACACCTCCGCATGGGGGAATTGCTTGGGGATTGGATCGCCTGGTCATGTTACTAATGGAAACTGATGCCATCAGAGAAGTGATTGCATTTCCAAAAACGGCGAAAGCCACGTGTTTGATGAGTGACTGCCCTAGCGAAGTGAATCGTGATCAACTTGTAGAAGTCGGAGTACGATTAACAGCACAAGCAGAAAAACTTATTGAAGACGGCAACAAAGTTTCCATTTAATCATCAATTTTTTGTAAAGTGATACCGTTTTCTTCAAGGGATGCCAATTGATAGATTCCTTGAAGTTGCCTTTTGCCATTTACTTTTTCAACCACAAAAATATTTTGCAAAGTCATCGCAATCAAATGACGTATAGATTTCAAATTCCACTGGGGTGCCCCCATTTGAATAAGCATTTCTAGACGCAGTAAGGCCTCGCCAGCGGTTCGTGCGTGCATTGAACCGAAACTGCCGTCATGCCCTGTAGCCAGCGCCATGAGTAAGGATTTGGCTTCAGCCCCGCGAATTTCGCCAATAACTAAGCGGTCAGGCCGTAGGCGAAGCGCGCGCTTTAGTAAATCATCCATTGAAACATCACTGACAGTTCCACTTGGATCTTGGCGTGTAAGCAGCGAACAACACGCAGGATTGGGAAGATGCAATTCTTGCGTGTCTTCAATTATAACGGCGCGTTCGTTATCAGGAAATTGTTGTAGAAGCGCTTGTAGCAAACTGGTTTTTCCAGAACCGGTGCCACCTACGACTAAAAAATTTCTTTTTTCGGTAAAGACTTTTTTAATTGTTTGCATTTGTTTATCCGAGCACCATCCAAGTTCCAAAAGTCTTTGTGCAGTCCACACGTGTTTTGGCTGTTTACGAATAGAAAGCAGGTTTGCGCCGCGGGATATTTCTGAAAATAGTATTGTAATACGCCAGATTCCTAGTTGGGCCTCTACAAAAGGTTTATCCCGATTTAAATAGCTGTGACAGGCCTGCGAAAGCCTATCCAAACACGCATTGTAAGTTTGTTCCGAATAGAAGTGATCCGACCACGTTTTCAGTGAACCCTGTTTTTCAAAGTAAATCTCATTGTAACAATTTACTAATATTTCACTTATTTCATCGTCGTTAAGTAAATCGTCTAGTGGCCCGTAACCAGTTAGTTCCGATTGGACGCGCTTTTTGCCAGTTGGCGAAAGCGAATTTAGCTCTTGATCCACTAAGGACTGAAAGTTTTTTGTGCTTTCTGCCGAGCGGGTTTCAATGTCCCAATTACTTTCGGCAATTCGTTTTTGTTCTGAAAATATTTTTTGGATTTTTTGACTGATTTCTATCTGCATACTAGTCGTTCCTCATCAGTTGCGGCGTAACGAAAATAACTAACTCAGATTTATTTTCTTTAAATTGCTTACTTGAAAATAAAGAGCCTAAAATTGGTAAACTGCTTAAAAATGGCAGGCCTTCGCTGCTATTGCTGGATTCGTTTTTTATTAGCCCCGATAAAGCTATGGTTTTACTTTTTATAAAGTCGAAATAACTAGATACGCGGTGCGTGTGTAACCCAGGGATGCCGTCAACCGTGCGACTGGGATCAATGCTTGAAACTTCAGATTCAATTTGCAAACTGATCTGACCCGCAGAATCAACGGTAGGTTTTACTTTCATAATAATTCCATATTTTTTCCAGACAATATCTTGTACTTTGTAATTCAGGATCTTGATTGGAAATTCGCCACCGGCAAAGAATTCAGCCTCTTTGCCGCTACGGCAAACCAGGTTAGGAGTTGCTAGAACCTTTATTTGC
>JANPNP010000506.1:0-7829 GCA_031427535.1 Bdellovibrionales bacterium
CCGGCGGTGAAGTCATCGGTAGCACGGTGCAAGTTCTACCGCAGTACAACCCTAGCACCTTAATTGGCACCGGAAAAGTTCAAGAAATTAAAGAAATGGTTGAAGAAAGTAAAGCCAACTTAGTTGTCTTAGATCATCAGCTTTCTGGAATTCAATCACGAAATTTACAGGAAACCATTGGTTGCAAGATACTAGATCGCTCGCAATTAATTTTAGATATTTTTGCGCAACGGGCGCGAACATACGAAGGAAAACTACAAGTTGAACTTGCGCAATTGCTAGATCAAATGCCCCGCATGATCGGCGCTTGGAATGAATCTTTATCTCGCCTGGGTGGTGGTATTGGCACTCGTGGTCCAGGAGAATCGGCGTTAGAAAATGACCGCAGACGTATTCGGGAAAAAATTTCGCTCGTGAAGAAAAAATTGGATGAAGTATCCAATCACCGTGCACAACATCGGCAGTCACGCAAGCGAAATGAAATTCCAAGTTTTGCTTTGATCGGTTACACAAATTCAGGAAAAAGTTCTTTGCTAAATCGTCTAACAGGCGCACAAGTGGTCGCGAAAAACATGGTGTTTGCGACACTTGATCCAACAACACGAAAAGTTTTTTTAGATGATGGCCCGCCGGCGGTGGTTACTGATACCGTGGGATTTATCCGTAAACTTCCACCACAGTTAATTGAAGCGTTTAAGGCAACGCTTGAGGAATCTGCCGAGGCCGATATTTTATTACATGTCGTCGATTTGGCGTCGCCTAATATGGAACGGCAAATTGAAGTCATTGAAAGTTTGATGAAAGAATTTAAGTGGGGAAGATAAAAAAATTCTTCATATTTTTAATAAATCAGACATTGCCCCGGTTGATCGCCAGTTTCGGGTGAAACATTTTCCACGTGTTTTTGTCAGCGCACTGACCGGTCAGGGTTTTGATCAGTTGAAAAAAATTATGTCCGATTCTATCAATGAAATGCAGACCGAGGTCGAGCTCTACTTTGATCGAGTTAACGAATACCGCATTTATGATCTAAGCCGCGAAGCCAAAGTAAATCGCCGCGAACCCGCCACCGAAGGTACCATCTGCTTTGCCATGATGACCCCGACTTTGATGAATAAATGGAAAGATTTTTTAGTTAAATAGCTTTATAATTTAACCATGAAAACACTTCTGGTTCTATCTGCCACGCTATTTGCCACTCAGCTTAGTTTTGCCAATCAATGTATCAGCGGTGATCCTAAATCGACCGAGCTTTTGGATCAAATGAAAGCGGCTTCTAAAAATACGGAATCGCCAGCGTTTCATATATTTCAAGCATACAAAAAATCCGAAAAAGCTGAGGGTCAGTCACTTGCGACCGGTGTATGTGAAAGCGAAGACTGTAAAGTGAAAGCTGATCAGCTTGATGATTTGAAAAAATTGGCGGCAGCTAATGACAATATATTAGGTGCACCAAACTTATTACTGAAAACCGATTGCCTAGTTGCTGGTTCAAAGTTTAAAGCGTCATCAAGTCAAATAAGTTGTCCCAGTGGAAAAAGATCAAAGAATTTTAATTTTTGTATCAATCGTGATTTTTTGGAATATCAAAATTCAATCATCAGTAGCTTCATGTCATGCGCTGCTAAAAGTGGAATTAAAACTTTAGATGCTGCACACCTGATGAAAATGTACACGCTAGAGTCAGGGTTTAGGCCAAATTATGCCTATCCTGGTGGTGTCGGTATCGGGCAGTTAACACCTATTTTTGTAAAAGATATTCATCAAGCCCACCGCGGACAAAAGTACTTAAAAAAAATTGCATCGTCTGATAGCGCAGAATGTAAAGCCGCTAAGGTAATTTCCGAAAAAGATTTAAAAAAGCAACCTAGGCATTCCGACAATTGCTCTTTCGTTTCTGTCGGTGATGGTTTAGAAAGAAATATTCTGTATTCAATTCTAGGTACCGCAACAGCTTGGGAAAAAAACATTGAACCCAAACTAAGAAAGTATTTTTCAAAATACAAAGATCATCCTCAGCTTGAAGAAGTTAAAAATTTAGCATTATTAAATTCATACGGACCAACAGGTCACGCCATGGCCCTTTTGGAACGTCTTTCAAAATATCCACCCGATCGTTTTGCTCAAGCAATGAAAAGGCCCCAAGCAACCGAACGAGCAGATCTTACGAAGTACATTCAGCGAATCGAAGCTCGGCAATCTGCAATGGCAAAAACAATGCTTTTAGAACCGTTAAAATCCCAATATGCCAAAGATGGAGTTAAAGCATGCGTAAACTAATAACAGTGCCCCAAGTTTTTATAATTGGATTAATTTGCAGTTCAGTTGCATTGGCCGCTGCTGGGGACTTACAGCTTCGTAAAGTTTATAATGATCTACAAGCTAGCAAAACTGCCTTTTTAAATTCAGAAATTATAAAACAAGATTTTATACAAAAATTTAAAATTTTGGATGCAGAGATAAAAGCAAGATATGCACAAATACAAATACTTGAAGGTGACGGCCTGTCCATTGAGGGTAACCAAACCGCTTTAGACGTTGAACTTTTAGAGCCACTTCGAATTTTATCCAGGAACTCGATCAATAAGAATTCTTGCAATGAAGCCCAACATCAAAACCAACTCAATGCCTCTCCGGATGAGATAGCCCAACTAAAACTAATAGAAAATTTAATCACGAAGCTTTGTCAATAAAGGTACGGCGTACCTTTCGAACCTATCGGTTGATAAGACGTTGTTTGCGGCGCATTTCGGCGGCGAAGAAGCGGCGTTTGTCGATTTCAGTATTGATGACTAACCCCGGCACTGCGGTTGGTCTGCCATTCGCATCGACAGCTACGAAAGTTAAGTAGGCCGATGCGGTGTGGAAATATTCAGAGGTCTTTGGGTTTTCAGCTTCAACACGCACGCCGACTTCCATTGAAGTTTTTGAAACGTAATTGACTGAAGCTCGTAAATTAACGACCCAACCTTTTTTGATGGGTGCTACAAAATTTAATTGATCAATACTTGCAGTAACAACTTCACTGTTTGAGTGCCTTTGGGCTGCGATCGCAGCGGCAACATCAATCCAGGACATGACCGTACCACCAAAAACAGTATCCAAAGAATTTGTGTGGATAGGTAAAACAAGTTGGGTCATTATAACTTCGGAAGAGCTAACATTTTTGCGCTCTTTCATTATAATGACCCCCACTTTAAAACATAATTTACTAAACTAAATCAGGACAAAAACAATTAAACGCCAGCGTCGTTGTTTCCATTGCGGTTACCAAAAGTACCCGTTCCAGGAAGAGTGATCGTTGTATTTCCGGCAGGAATAATCGGAGTTGCTTGAGTGTTGTATGCAGATGCGCCAGCAGGTTGAGAAACTTCTGCACGAGACTCACTTTCAACAAAACCAATGTGCGGCAAACACCATACAATCAATTGAGCGCGAGATTTCACGTTCATTTTCTTGTAAATATTAGTTAAGTGAAACTTAACGGTTTTTTCAGTAACGAATAACTGATTTGCTACTTCCTTGTTAGAAAGACCCTTTGATACAAGGTCAGCAACTTCAGCCTCACGATTTGACAAGCCTTTTTGTATTAACACATCTCTGAGCATCCTTGCTCCTCCTGCTTTATTGTTTAGTCTCTTTTTTGTGCTATTTTTGAAACTTGCCTAGACCATTCCTTGTGTCTAAACAGGTGTTTCAAACTGAAGCACTACAACCTGTATATAAGTCTGCCGAGACTTTTGAGAAAACGCAATACTTTAGACGGATGATTTTTTTAAAACTAGACCGCATTTTTAGGCGTATTCTTAAAAAATTATCTAAGTTTCGATAAAACTAACCGATATGTTCCTTATAGGAGTCCAGCATGTTCAATACAAACACTAAGTTTTTAGTCGTCGACGACTTTTCCACAATGCGAAAAATCATTAAAAAAGTCCTGGATGAAATCGGTTATAAGAACGTGGTCGAAGCCGTCGACGGTAGAAATGCCCTTGAGGTCATTGCAAATTCATTTAAAACCGGCGAGCCGGTGCAATTTATTATCTCAGATTGGAATATGCCGAATATGCAAGGCATCGAGTTGTTGCGCGCTTGTAAGGAAAACCCCCAATACAAGACAGTACCATTTATGTTGGTAACTGCTGAAAGTGAACAGGCGCAAATTATCGAAGCTGCTAAAGCTGGTGTGTCTGAGTACGTTGTAAAACCATTCAATGCCGCTACCTTGAAAGCGAAAATTGAACGTGTTTACAATAAGACCCATCCTTCAACTGAAAAGAAAGTGGCTTAAATATGAGCGCAGCAATTAAACAACCACTACAGCACCCCTTCTTAGACCGCGATGTTATCTTAAGTTTAGCTAATGGAGTCACCGAGACTTTACAAACTATGGCTCAGACATCTGCAAGTTTTGAAAAGCCATTCGTAGCTAAAGATTGGAAAACCCCATGTCAAATTGCGGTTTTTCTTGAACTGCATTCGGATCCCTATAAAGGTCAAGTTCGCTTTCACTTTGACAAAAACGTTGCCCAGGGAATTATTGAAAAAATGTTAGGCGCCAAAGTTGCCGAAATGGCAATCGTTGATATCCTAGATGGCGTCGGCGAAATCTCTAACATCTTTTTTGGCTTAACTAAGACAAAGTTAAATTCAATTGGTTTTAAACTTAGTATGACCACCCCGTTTCCGTGCGAAAGCGACACCTTGCCGCCAATCATCGGAGAAAAAACGTTATTGATCATACCGTTTCGAATTGAAAATACACTTTGCTACGTCGAATTGATTTTATACTAAATTAGTTTTAAAAGTTTTTGTTTATCTAGCTCAGGCTGTTTCAATTGAAGCAGCCTGATTTTTTTTAAGACTTCTCCAGTTTTTTCGACCGGCACCAGTCCTACTAAATCATGACCGTTCACAACTTTTGGTGGCCGCATTCTAAAAAGCGTATCAATTTGCGGCCAATCTGGAGCGGTTGCCGCTTTAACAACATAATAGAACTTTAAAATATCGAGTATCAAAATATTATTCTCGGCTTCAAAAACCCACTCTTCGGATGAAAATATATTGGCATTGCAAAAGCTGACTGAATCAAAAATTTTCATATCTGATTTTGAAATCCGCAGCCGATCCCGTAACCTTAAGCGCATCTGGGGCACACTAGTCGCAGCGCGCACTAGGAAATTAAAGAATGCAATTTTAGAAAACTCGGCACCAGTTACCGAAATGCCATGGTCATCCTTCTGACTTAAGTTTGTTTTTAGTGGCAAAATTTCGTGTAAAACTTTTAAGGCCAGTAAATTATGTATGAAATTATCCCACTGTATATGTGGAATCATCTTTTGGAACTCGGACCAAATGCGTTCACCACTTATTTTCTTTAGATCCTGTACGCGCCCTAGTGCTGCGCCAAGTGTTGCACTTTCAATTGTAAAACCTAGTTGGATATGAAAGCGCAACAAGCGTAAAACACGCAAGTGATCCTCTTGAAAGCGTACTGTAGGATCGCCCACACATCTTAAAACCCTAGCATTTATATCACTTACCCCATCTGCGTAATCCACAACGCATTGGCCTGTATCATCCCAGAACAAGGCGTTAACAGTGAAATCACGCCGTCTTGCATCCTCGCAAGGGGTAGCAAAATCAACGTGGGAAGGCCTGCGGCCGTCGACGTAATCTGATTCGCGGCGAAACGTCGCTAAATCAAAAATATCACCTGTAGCCAAAGAAAGCTTCACGACCCCAAATTGCAAACCCACCGGAATGGCTGCTGGAAATAGGGTTAATATCTGCGTGGTTGTAGCATCCGTCACCAAATCTAAATCCGCAGGCGTTCTACCCAGCAAAAAATCTCGAACGGCGCCACCCGCGATCCAGCACACACAGTTGTGCTGTTGCAGCTGATTCTTAACTTGAACAAACTCAGCATACAGGCGATGATTTTTTAATGCAGTGGCAACGTGTTCATGAAGCATAATTTATTATGAAAGATTTAACAGATACACTCAACGATTTAAAAAATCAGTTAAGTGTTAATCAAATTCAAATCGGTCCGTTGACAACCCCCGTGACCATACATTTTTATGAAAAATGGCTGGGTCAAAATTTTCATGCTCAGATGGGATACTTAGCAGAACACGCACACATTAAAAAAAATCCACAATTACTAAACGAAAATTTGAATTCGGTCATAACCGTGTCGCAAAGCTATTTTCCAGCTGTGGTCAAATTAGATACCCCAATACCTGCCCGTGTTGCAACGTACGCGCAAAATAAGGACTACCACTTTTGGCTGAAAGAAAAGCTGCAGAAAATTATTTTAGAACTGCAGCAGGTTTATCCAAATGATCTGTTCCTACCTTTTGTAGATTCAGGCCCTGTTCTAGAGCGTAACTGGGCCTACGAAAACGGCTTAGGGTGGTTCGGAAAAAACACGTGTTTAATTCACCCCCAACATGGAAGTTTATTTTTTATCGCCGAGATTTTCACAACATTAAAGACAGGACCAAAAACCTGGGAACCGCTGCCCGATTTTTGCGGAAAATGCCAGAAATGTATTGAAATTTGTCCGACCAATGCGCTGATCGAACCCCAGGTTTTAAAAGCCGAACTGTGTATTTCCTATCTTACCATTGAAGCCAAGACCGTGCCCCCAAAGGAATTACGCGCAAAAATCGGCGATTGGTTTTTTGGTTGTGATTTGTGTCAGACAACTTGTCCTTGGAATGAAAAAGTTTTTCGAAAGTTAGACTTACCACCCACTGCAGCAACCGCTACCAATCTAAAACTAAATCTGTCATCCACGGAAGAATCTGCATTGATCGATTTTTTTCGAAACGTACTGACCGCATCGAATAAAAAACTTGCTAAAGAATTTGCAGGCACCCCCTTATCTAGAGCGGGCGGCAACGGACTAAAACGAAATGCATTAATTGTCATTGCAAACCGTAATTTGCGCGCACTTAAACCAGAAGTGCAAAGCCAACTGAATCATCCAAAACTTTCCGAGCTTGCTAGCTGGTGTTTGAATCAGCTTAATTAATTAAAAAACCAAGTGTTAACATGGGTTGTGTTTCTTTTTTGGTGAACGACTTAAATCCAACGATAAGATTGTTCTTGGTGAATGTTGTTTGGCGATGAGAAACTAACAAACCAATGAAGAAGTTCGAAGTTAAATTATGCATGTAGCCTAAATCAGCTTGAAAACCAGTTCCATTTGAATAATCACCCCATGATTCATTGATTCGGTAAAACGACCTTAAATTAAATCCAGAACCCCAAAACAGACCGGCACCAAGTGCCGCAGTTGTACCATTCGAGGTAACTGTAGCGCTTGCATCATTTCGAGTTGAAAACTCGCCGCCTAGATAAAGATTTGAATTAAAAACGTACCCAAGTTTTAAATCGTAAACTGAAGTTAAATTTTTCCATTCATTGCCAAGCGCAGGCTCGGCAGTAGCTTCGGATTGGCCATAGTAAATGGCTGCATCAAATAGAACGCCTGACCTGCCCGAGTTCATACTGTAGGATGTAACACGTTCGCGCGGGTTGGCCGCTGCCATCGCACCCGTTCCTGACAGAAAAAAAACTAAACAAATTGCTAACATTTTTACTGGATTGGTTCTCATCTTCATCATTCTATTCCATCTTAATTTTCAAACATTTCAAGTGCTTGCCGCTGCGCGCAACGGACAGCCAGGCCCCCAGAAGCTGCTGTTTAAATTTATGTATTAATTATCCACCCTACCCCACTCCGGTTTTCGGTTTGACCCGTCGCGCTTAACATGGTTTGAGTGCCTCATGCGCGTGATTATACTTCTGCTGGCCCC
>JANPNP010000507.1:0-2857 GCA_031427535.1 Bdellovibrionales bacterium
GTTTTAATCGCCCCTAGCACTTTCGATGGTCTATTCAGGTGTTGTAACAACCACACAAAAAAAAGTTCGCATCAAAGAAACACGTCTTCAAAGATCTTTTGATCTAACCTTTTCATCGCCCGAAACAGAAAGTTTAATCCGCCAGTTAGCTGTTAATGATCATGTTTCTTTCGAGGGCTTTCGCAGTTCTGATAGCAATATTATTCGTGTTAACTCGGTACACTATGTTGGGCTAATTAACCTAGTCGCAACCTGGCGCGGTGATGATAACTACTGCTACAGTTTCACTTCGTTTACAGAACTAAAAATTTATACGTCAAAAAAATCACGTTGTAATTTTACGCCCTCACTAAGCCGCAGATATGCCTACACGATAAATCCGGGGCAGCCTGGATGGATGATTCTACTTTCTGATAATTCGGCCAATTACGTCGCTGATTTAGCCATTAAAAACTCACGATTGGCAGAAATCAGTTTGTATGATTTGAACACTGGGGATATTCTTAGAGTCATCAAACTAAGAAAGTAATAGCAGCTGCCTATGGCATTAAAAAGCATATTGATCCCTACCCCGCCAAATTATTTTTTCTCTAAAAATGATCCTGACGACCAACGCTTGGGTGAAATTGCTAAGCCTGCTTTGTTGCAATCAGCGAAGCTAAAACGAAATGATTTTTCTATTGTAGGTTATCCTGATGATGAAGGTATTCGCTTAAGTGGTGGCCGCGCGGGCGCTGCGGACGCGCCAAAATTAATTCGCCAGTTTTTATACAAAATGACCCCTGCAGTATTATCAGATAAGACCTTTTCCCTATTTGATTTCGGAGATTTGCAGTGCACGTCTGACTTAGCCACCAGGCACCAGGACGCACTTGCTATGACGACTTATCTTCACCAACAACAAACTCGGGTCATTTCTTTTGGCGGAGGTCACGACTACGGCTACGCTGATGCCGCCGGTTTTTTGGCGAACTATACGGGTGGAAAACAAAAACCGATGGTGATAAACTTCGATGCCCATTTGGATGTAAGACCAACAACAAATGGCCTTAGCAGTGGCACACCATTTTTTCGCGTACTTAACGAATTTAAAGGTAGCTTTGATTTTATCGAGATTGGTCTGCAATCTCAGTGCAATTCGAAATCTCATTGGGACTGGGCTAAAAAACAAGGCGCCTTATTATACGACTTAAAAACCGTTGAACAGCGCGGAATGAAAAATATTTTAAGTGATTCGATTTTTAAAAACTTAACACCTGATACACCACTGTTTGTCAGCTTTGACATCGATGCACTTTCTGCCTTTGAAGCCGGTGGTTGCAGCCAGGCCTGGGTTACCGGGTTAAAAACGCAAGAGTGTTTGCAATTTTTAAGTTCCCTTTATCAAATGGCTGACGTGCGCGGGTTAGGAATTTATGAAGTTTCTCCGCCCCTAGACCGCGATTTTCAAACTTCTAAAACAGCTGCTTTGATTGCGCATCATTTTCTTTTCGAAACCTTGAACTGATATGAAAGGTTTTGGTAGCGACAATCATTCTGGCGTGCATCCCGAACTATTAAATGCTGTCATTAAAGCTAATGTCGATCATGTGCCTAGCTACGGAACAGACGAGTTTACCTTAATGGCCACTCAGCAATTTAAAAAACATTTTGGCGAACAGACCAGCGTGTATTTGGTCTTTAATGGAACTGCCGCAAATGTTTTGGCTTTACAGTCACTGATCAAACGGCACCAATCTGTATTTTGTACCGACATCAGTCACTTAAATAGCGATGAATGCGGAGCGCCTGAACTTTTTGCTGGTAAGCTGCTGACGCTGCCTCACCAGAATGGAAAACTTACTGTTACTGTTTTGAAAGATGCTTTTATCCGCCGTGGTGATCAACATTACAGTCAGCCCAAGGTGGTAAGTCTTACCCAGCCAACGGAACTGGGAACGTGTTATTCACTTACTGAAATTAAAGAAATTGCAGACTGGGCACACAGCCAAAATTTATATGTTCATGTGGACGGAGCGCGGCTTACAAATGCTGTTCAATTTTTACAGACGACGTTTGCAGATATGACGACAAAACAGGGCGTTGATATTGTGTCTTTTGGGGGGACCAAAAACGGCCTGATGATGGGCGAAGCAATTTTAGTTTTAAATCCAAAACTGGCGGATGATTTGAAATACATCCGTAAACAAGCCGGTCAGCTGCCATCAAAAACTAGGTTTATTGCAGCCCAGTTCAGTCGCTACCTTACCGACGACTTATTTTTGCAAATCGCAAACCATTCCTGCGCCATGGCCGAGCTTCTTTACCAGAATTTGCAGTCGTTGCCGCAAATTACAATAACCCAGCCGCGCCAAAGTAACGCTGTCTTTGCCATCATTCCAAAGCCTTGGGTTAAAATATTACGCGAAAAGTACTTTTTTTATGTTTGGGATGAAAAAACATTTGAATGCCGCCTGATGACCAGTTGGGATACTACGTCTGCTGAAATCTACGAATTCACCAATCTTATTAAAAAACTTTCCATTAAGTAATGGGTTTCGTTAAAATAGTTGCGGGCTAGCTCAGGAACGTCCAACTTTCCAAGCTCATGAGAAATTACCGACGAATTTTTTAAACCCATTTATCCATACTCTGAAACTTTGCAGCATATAAGGTGCACAGTTACAGAGAAGAGTAAAAGAAGCTTGCTTAAAAAAGGCGTGCATACGTTCTAAGACGACCTAATTAATTTAGTTGCATCACATAGTTCAAAATTTCATCCGCATGACCTTCGAGCGTACAGCCAGGCGTGTCATCTTTTGGGTAAAAATAAAGAACAATTCTTTTACCGCTTTGCGAAGACAACTGAAACTGACCG
>JANPNP010000508.1:0-7449 GCA_031427535.1 Bdellovibrionales bacterium
AAACACAGGCAGGCGCGCCGAACAGGTTAAAAACGGAATTACACTTTGTGCAATCAAGCGCTCTTTCCTAGAGCTTATATTACGGGTAGCCATAATTGCCGGAATGGCGCAGGCAAATCCCGATAAAAGTGGTACGAAAGAACGGCCCCCTAACCCCACCCACGCTAACGGTCGATCAATCAACGCTGCCACGCGCGCCAAATAGCCTGATGCTTCAAGCACACCGATGCCAAAAAATAAAATAAAAATTTGCGGGATGAAAATAACGACTCCGCCGATTGCGGCAACAAGTCCATTTCCTAAAAAATTACCAATTAGGCCTGGAACATAATTGGTTATTAGCTGGGTACCCCAACCAAAAGATGAATCAACTAAATCCATCACGGGTGCCGCTACCCAGTAGATTGCGGCAAACAATAATGTCATAAAGAAAAAGAAAAAGACCAGGCCAAAAAACGGATGCAGTAAAACGCGGTCGATTTGTCTCGTTCGTCGCGTCACGCTGTGATTTTTTACATTCTGCAGGGTAATGCGCCCAACTAAATTGTGCGCATTTTTCATAAGCTCGTGCTGTTTTTCAACAGACGTCGTCGGCATATGTATGACCGGATTCTTCCCCGCATGGTTCTCATCGATTTTTTTCATTGAACTTACTATTTCATGTAAACCCGCGCCCAATAGTCCATCAAATAGAACGACAGTGTGGCCAAGCTCGGTTTCTAATTTTTTAAAATCAAAACGCATATCATTTTTTTTAAGTAGGTCTGACATAGTGACCACAAATAAAATTGGATATCCCGAAGCTTTCAACTGCTGTGCAAGAACTAAATGTCTTGAAAGTTGCGTGCCATCCATAACGCAAATAACGCCATCAATCTTTTCAAGACCCGCTTTTTTTAAAAATAAAGTCGAAAAGGTAACTTGCTCATCTTCAGTTTGCACCTGCAATGAATAAATTCCCGGAGTATCAATAATGTTCGGCGCGTAGCCCACGTTAACTTCACTTAAGTGATGTTGTAATGTTCCAACACTGTATTCGACTGTGGCACCTGGATAATTGACCGTTTTAAATTTAGAACCTGTTAGCCAATTATAAACCGTGGTTTTTCCTGAATTTGGTGAACCAATTAAGACCCATGCAGACATGACATCTCCTCTTGATTTAGTGCCAAAATTGTTTCGTTAAATTGCACCACAGTTACTGAATTGAAAGAAATGTTTTGGATGATTTCAATTTGTAAATCGGGATAAAGTCCTAAATCAAATAATCGTTTCACGATATCATCAGGTCCAGTAATTGATTTAATCGTAAATATCGGGGTTGGCTTCATAGATAGTCAATTTTAGTGGTAAAGCCGCTGAATGAGAATAACTATCAACTTCACCGCCCTAGATGAAAATGAAGTGATAATTTTAGCAACTAATAGATTACGCCAAGCTTAACACCCAAAACTTCGGTAATATTTTCGGGCTCTTTATAGAATTGGCCACTTGGAAGCTTATTTATGCGAAGTTCTTTTAAGTCCGAACTGGGAAGCTCGCGCTTTTCGTAATAAAGCCCTAATTCCACCGGTAATGTAGTTAGTTGACTGAACCGGCCCAGTGCTGTAACCCGAAAAGCCTTCCCGTCCTCTTGGGAATGCGTGATATCATCGTAAGTGCTATTTACTTCAGATAAATGGGATTTGATCATGCCCCGTAATAAAAAATCATATTCCACTTCGAATTTGTAATGAGCTACATCCACAGAAAAGCCAGCAGGCATAAAAAAATAGGTCGCCATCCGCGTGTAAAATCCGGTGCCTTGACCACGGTCAAGCAAGTATCTAAACCCGGGACCGATAAATAAATGTAGTTTTCCAAAAAGCAAATAATCAAATCGGTGTGTTAGCCGTAAAATCACATCATTGGTTTTCGCTTTGTAGCTGGTGCACACGTTGGTATTTACATCACACAGGGCACCGTCGTAATTTAGTTCACCAGAATTGATCTGTCCCAGTATAAGTCCGCTGGCATTTTCTGAATAAGACCAGGCTGCAGTTCCGTAAACTCCAAATAATATTCCAATATGCGAAATAAGTCCTGGTTCAACATAACGGTAATTTTCTAACTGCACGCCAAATTCAAACGGTTTAAAAAATGATTTTTGCGGCGCCGCCAAATCGCCTTCCGCAAATGAAAACTGAACAGAACCTACCGAAACTAAAAAAAATAAAATACCCGTTAAAAACATCTAGTGAATGTAGGAAAGCTTAAAACCAAAGTCTAGTTTTAAGTGCTAAATACAGACTTCTGTAGCCCACGACTCAAGTCACTTGGACCAGTGTCCGATCCCAGACTTATGAATAGAGCAATCACTAAATTAATAGGCGCCTTCTTCGTCATCACTGCTACAAATTCAGCTTTTGCTGAAGTCTTACGCTGGCCGCAGGGGTGCCTTCGTGGACAATTGCAGATTACCAACAGCACTGGAACTGAAGTCCAAGGTTGGCTACAAAAGTTTAAACCAAGTCTAGTTAGCGAAACAGAATACGCGGTCCCAGCACATTCACAGATTAAAATAAACATAACAGCTAAATCAAGCACCGAGCGCTTTTCACTTCTACATTTACGCGCGCCCGCAGCCCTACAAGCCACATTTCATTGTAAAACAAAGTCCTATCCAGCGCACTCTTTTGAAGGGGGAATTTTAACCTACCGTCGCACCGATTTTTCCACCAACACAGTAAATATCCAAAATCTTTTCACTAGCGACAACACCGTTCGCATGCAGCTTTTAGATCGCCGCCTTCAGCAGTTAAGTGAAAACGTGCTTAAACTAAAATCCCAGGCAAAAATAGACTTTAAAATTACTGAAGCAAAATGGTCTTACGTGCGTATTTCTGGCGATCATCGGTTAGCCGCCTTCAGCATGACCACAACTGGCTCCGAGGGCCCTATGATAATTGCTCGGCAGCCAAGCCAGGTGTCTGAAAGTGCAGCTTACTTTGAAGTGCAGTCCCGTGACAAAGCGGGCGATAGTTTTATCGTCCAAATCACAAACCCTGCACTTATTCAGCAAGCTCGCGAGCAAATTTCTAATCCCAATCTAGAAAAAATTCTTTTTGCAAAAGTAGCAAAAGGACACAGCGGCTTTAATCGCAACTGGTCCAAAAAAGATCGCGCGTTTTGGTCATGGTCTGCGACCGAAGTGACGTCTATTGCTGATTTAGCCAGTACATCGTGTAACGGATTTCCGCAAGCTGTCGAAGACCGTATTGATTTTTGGTTGAAAAACCCAGGCCGCATTTGTTTTTGGAGTTACCGTATCCAACGCGAGTTATCACCAAAAGATGTGGCCGCTGGCGAATCAATTCAGTAATTAGGCTTTTAATTTTTTATATGATTTATTCTAAAGTTGTCGACGCACTTTGACCGCGGGTCTCTTCGACTTCCACGCAAATCTTTTTCACATGAAACTTCTGAAATGCATTAAAAAATTCTTTCGCTAATAGACCTGATAATTGCTCGACGCTGGTGTTGGTGATTTCAAGCCAAATCACTTCACTTATCGGAAACGAATAAAACCGATCGCGGAAATGAACGTCGTAGTTTTTTCCATCAAGGCTTACTTTGTATTTCATGTCTGGATGTTTTGCCGGCAGCAGCACGTGTTCGTCCCACTGATCAAGCTTGGTTTTAATTGTTTTTTTTAATACATTAAAATCGATGAAATAACCTAACTGAGTTTGATTTGGATCACTGGGACAGCCGATATCGACCCGCACTTGGTAATTGTGACCATGTAACATTTCAGCGCTTTTTTCGTCAAAAATCAGAAAATGTGCCGAAGAAAACTTGAAATTTTCTTTTGCTAAATGAAGAGTTGTCAAAGCCATAACCTATCCTTTATAAAATGCACTATGGACACGCTATCATGAACTATGAATTGAAGCAGCATTTTCAAATCGAATCCGCGCGATTTTTACCCTTTTTGTCAGCGACCCACCCGTGTTCGCGCATGCATGGGCACAGCTTTAAGATTATATTAAGCCTAGTGGGTCCACTTGACCCCAAACTGGGTTGGGTTTTGGATTACCACGAAATCAGTTTAGTCATGAAACCTTTGTTAGACCAATTAGATCACCGCACTTTAAACGAGGTGCAAGGACTTGAAAATCCCACGTCCGAGATTTTAGCTAAATGGGTATTTGAAAAAGCACGACTGCAAATTCCGATTTTGAAATCAGTAACTATTATGGAAACCTCAACGACTGAATGTCGCTACCCCGCATGAGCTTAAATCCGAATTCTTCCAGCCGCACTTACGGGCCCCTGACGCCATTACATATCAAGGTGTTGACGCAAACCTTAGATAAGGCAAAAGCCGTGTACTGCGTCTATACCGACGACGACTTAATAAACCAAGCACAAGTGCGCGAAAAAAATTCCCCTGAGGCTTCTCCTTTTTTTCACAACACTCCGGGTATTTCGATGAAAGAGTACTTGTTTATTGATATCGAGCTTAAGGATTTAATGCTGGTGCGTGCTGATCTTATTAGGCTTGGTTTTGAAAATTCACAAAACATGAATTCGGATGAATCCCTGCAAGCCGAAGAATTTATTTGTCCTAAGTGCAATTTTGTACAGACATCAAAGGGGCTGTGCCACGTTCATCACGTTCCGCTAGTCCCGTACTATGAAAAAGCTTTAGGCTCGCAAAAAAATAAGGCGCTTGTCATACGGTTTGTTTTTGCAATTTTTCTTGCAATTGTGATTGGCTTTATCGTTCAGTCAGCCATGAAGTAAATTTAAACGAAATTTGAATTTACCCGCGCCGGTTTTCCTAGAAATTTCTCGATATTTTCATCTGGCAGAACGCCTTTAGCATAAAGCATAACTATGGTGCTACCCATTCTAAATGCGCCAAGCTCATCACCTTTTGAAACTTTTAAGTTATAATTTTTTTCAATGTTTTGATTCACCTTAAACTGGTTACCTACAATATCAGAATCAAAACTTAGAATAATTTGCCCCACGTTAGTCGCAGCCACAAACATAACGCCAACTAAACCGCGATCGGTTTCAATTTCAACTAGCACACGTTCGTTGATCGAGAAAAGTTCATCGATATTTTCCGTCGACCACGAATTAACTGGCCACAATGCACCCGGTATGTGCACAACTTTTTTAATAGTGCCGGCAACTGGTGAATGCACGCGGTGATAATCTGTAGGGCACAAATAATAGGTCAGAAAAATTCCACCTTGCCATTTAAGATTTTCGTCAGCCGTAAGTTGCGCCGTAAACTGTTTTAGCGAGTAGGTCTTATCTTTCGCTTGGATTAACTTTCCGTCACGAATGCGGGACGCCTGCGTAATTACAGAATCTGCTGGATGAACGGCCCAGGTTGAGCCGACTGGCCGAATTCCTGGCTTTAACTTTCGAATAAAAAATTCACCAAGACTTGGGTAGGCTTCTACCGCATGCTCGGCCTCGTTCAAATCAATGTGATACGCTTTGGCGAACGTAGAAATAAGCCAGGTGTTTATAAATTTCGGAAGCCTTAGATGCACAAATTTTCCGACAACATAGCTCAGGTGGTTTTTTGGTAAAAATCGAGTGATTGCTGACATGGCTTAATGTTGCTATAAACAAGCATAGATGTCGAAGATTTTTAAAGATATAAAAATTAAAATTGAGGATGACCTTGAACAGCATTTAGCGTGGCTAATGCCTGATCACGGTCCCTACCGTATTTTAAAACAATCTGTCGATGCCAGACAAAAGCATTCTCCGCATTTTGTATATTCAGTGGAAGTAGCTGAAAAAAACGAAACTTTAATATTAGAAGAATTTTCTTTAAGTCGACTGACAAAAAACACAAATGCTTTTAAAAAACCAATCGTCGTTGGTAGCGGCCCCGCAGGGCTTTTCGCAGCACTCCGCTTTGTTGAACGTGGCATACCATGCGTACTTTTTGAACGCGGCAGCGAATCCACAGACCGGATCAAAGGCATCAATAAATTTTGGCGCTATGGCCAGTTGGATCAACGAAACAACGTCTGCTACGGTGAAGGTGGCGCAGGGCTTTATTCAGACGGAAAACTAATTACGCGAATAAAATCTGAACATATTCCGTATGTGTTAAATCGTTTGGTACAGTTCGGTGCGCCGAAAGAAATTCAGTGGTTATCAAATCCCCACGTGGGTTCAGATAAAATTCGTCGGGTTATTCCCAAAATGCGAGAATTTTTAATTCAAAATGGCTGCGAAATTCATTACAACACGCAGGTTACCAAACTTATTTATGGCACAAAGTGCATCGAAGGCGTCATCACTGAAAAAGGTGATCGATTCCTGTCAGATCATGTTATATTAGCAACCGGACATTCCGCCGAAGATATGCTGGATCACTTGATGGATTCCGGAGTTCACTTGGACGGAAAATCTTTCGCGATGGGCTTACGGATCGAACACGCGCAGAAAAAGATTAATGAAATACAATACCGCCAGTACGCAGAACACCCAAAACTTGGTTCGGCCAATTACAAATTGGTTCATCATGATAAAATTTCTGAAATCGGAGTTTACAGCTTTTGCATGTGCCCAGGTGGCTACGTACTTTCAAGCGGCACTGAAAAAGACGGAATTGTTTGCAATGGCATGAGCAATTTTAACCGCAATTCTCCGTATGCGAATGCGGCCATTGTCATGAGCCTTGATCACAACGACCTTTTTGGATCAGACAAACTTGGCGGAATGAAATTGCGGCGTGAATTAGAAACCAACGCCTTTAAGGCTGTGCAACAGGCGAAGGGCACAAAGGAATTGCCTGCGCAGAATTTAATTTCATTTTTAAACCGTTCAGCAAAAAATGATTTGAAAAATACCTCGTCCCCGTCTGGAGTAAAGGCAATCAGACTAGATGAGCTTTTACCAAATTTTATGTTTCAAAAACTTAAAGAGGGTCTAGAGAAATTTAACTTGAATATGAAGGGTTTTATAACCGAGGACGCGCAGCTATACGGAATGGAGTCTAGAACCTCATGCCCACTTCGTGTGACCCGCGATGCAGAAACACTTCAAAGCTTAAGTCACCTGGGCCTGTTCCCTTGCGGTGAGGGCGCAGGCTATGCTGGTGGAATCACATCAGCTGCCTGCGATGGTATCAACTGCGCCGATCAAATATTTAAAGAATTACAGAGTTAATTGCTGCAACGCTTGATTACTATTTCATTTAGGTCGTCACCGCTATCGTTAAAGCTAGCTAACATTAAAACACTATCACCCGTGGTATCATATTTATTCCAGGCTTCAGACTCCTGCACGGGGCTATCATCGCCATCGACCATATGAACAGTCTTACCAAATCGCCACGCCCAGACAGAAAGTTGTTCAGTAAATTCATAACTCACTAGCTTTTGCACCACCAAATGGAATTCGTATCGGTCATAATCCGCCAGTACT
>JANPNP010000509.1:0-5880 GCA_031427535.1 Bdellovibrionales bacterium
GCAAACACGGCCATCAGAAGTGCCCCCTAGGCCATCATCATTGCATGACCAGAATAAGTTCTCAGGTTGTAATTATAGCGGCAAATTTACTGCTAAAAATAAAACATTAAAGGTACCTGCGCAGTCATTAAAATTTCCAGAATTAAAGGGAATCTTTGGATTAGCAAGTACATCAGCATTTTGATATTGCCGAAAGTGAAGTTATTCATGAGACAACAGATTGATCTGGCCCAGTAATTAAGTACGAAAGTGACCCATACTGTAGGTCAAAATACAAGAAATTGACCCAAACTATTTCTTATACGTTGGAATGTTTATGAAAAATAAGCGTATGAATTTTTTTATTACAGAGATGAAGAAAAAAGGAATTCTTCGTACTACAAAGCAGCAAAGGCAAAGAATCAATCGTGAGGATAGGGGCAGTCTATTGCAGCTGAATTTCTTAGGCTGGAAACTCTCGCATGCAAAAATTAGTTTGAATAACACTACTACTTCTTTAAAACTTTACCGTTTGCCATACTCGTTCTCAAAAGTTATCTTTAGCAATGGGAAAAAAATCATCCGCAACAAGAAAAACTCGTGTCCGCGCACATCCTCGGCGAGTAACGCAAAGTCAAAAGAATCCTTCCGGGGTAACTGTTGTTGACGAGCATTCTCGCCGGCTGCCTGGGACTTACCTAGATGAGAAGGAAATTTATAAAATTGCCAATGGATACAGTCTTAAAAAAGTTCCATATCCTTCAAGTAACTCTTTAGATCGCCCGGATGAAAATAAGTATAACGATTTGATCGGAATGTGGACGGATTACTTTAATAGCCTTTTTGCAATTAAACCTCCGCTAGATCCAGATATGATCAAAGCACTCATCGGCAGTGAATCAGACTTCAAGACTAATCCAAAAAATCCGATTGCGATTGGCATTGCACAAATAACAAAGGAAACTCATAGGATAGTCCAAGATCCAAAGGGTGAGGTTAAAGATTTTATTTTTACTAAAATTTCTCAAAAAGATTTAAAAAATCCAGATATAGCTATTCCAGTTGCAATAAGATGGTTAGCACATAAAAAATCCTTGGCAGAAAAAAAATTGGGTCGTACCGCTAATCATGAAGATATTATTTTAGAGTATAAGGGCTTATTGAAAAGTAAAACCCTTTACAAAGGCAATGCTTTTGAAAGGTATAGAGAATTTTATGGAAAACTTAAAAAGTAAGATATTCTTAGTTGCATCATTTTTATTAATTACTGATTGTATTTCGCAAAAAAAATTTGAGATTGAGAAAATCCAAACTAATCCAGATTACGATGATTTACATGTCGTTATAACCCAATCGGATCGAATAATACAAGAGTGTCTTTTTTTGGATGCAGAAGCCGAAAATAAATGGAGACACCAATATTCCATGTATATTCTCAATGAGAAAAATGAGGTCATTCCCGTCACATACTCGATACACTTAGAAAAATCCGTATGTTTAGAACATTCAAAAGAGGTTGAAAAAATTCTGAAGAATACCACGGAAGTGACTCTTTGTTTGCGAGAAAAATTTAAAAAGGATCCGGACAGTTTGGAAAAACAGAATTTTGGAAAGTTAGGTCAACATCAAATTAAATATAAATACTTAACTTTCGACTCGATCTGTAGCGCAAAGAAATGTTACGGCGTTAGCGACACCTGGACAACAACCTGCCCGGGCTTTAAAAGGTAAAAGCGGCGGGATTAGCTTGTTTTATCTCGACGTATATATCGCTTTAATCACTAAAATCTTTCACATTGATCCCATATTTTCTTATCTTTCGTAGCAACGTATTTTTTGGAATATTTGCTTGGGCTACGGTCTGATTGATTTTCCCCTTGTTTGCTTTCAGCGCACTTAGAATAAAATCCTTCTCAACTCTTTCTTTGTAAATTTCAAAGTCTAAGGGTTCGCTAGAGCTTTGTGGCGATACGACAGATGGTTGGATCGAGTTCTGTGATACTGCTGATGCTTTAGTAACCTCTAAGACAATATGTTCTGGCAGGCTTTTTTTTGTCATTATAAAGCTAGCTTCAACAATGAATGCGCGCTCGATTATATTTTCTAATTCCCGTATGTTTCCTGGCCAGCGATACTTACGCATTGTATCCAAGCAATCGGGCTCGATTGAGGTTATTCTTTTATCGTGTAGTTTAGAAAATTTTTGTAAAAAAGTTTCAGCAAGGACCGGAATATCATCTGGACGATCACGCAGTGGCGGTAAGAATATGGGCATGACATTTAGGCGATAAAATAAATCTTCGCGAAAGTCTTCGGTCTCCATCATTTTTTCAAGATTTCTGTTCGTTGCCGCAACTATACGTGCGTTGGTTTTAACTTCGCGGTTGCTACCAACCGGAGTAAACTTTTTTTCTTGAATGGCACGTAGAAGTTTTACCTGCATTTCAGGTTTTAATTCGCCGATTTCATCTAAAAATAGGGTGCCATTGTTAGCTAATTGAAATTTTCCAATCTTTCTTTCAATGGCGCCAGTGAAGGCGCCTTTTTCATGCCCAAAAAAATTCAGATTCCATTAAGTTTTCGGGAATGGCTCCGCAGTTGACGGCAACAAATAAGCCACTTTTTCGTGGCGAATTAAAATGGATGGCTTTTGCTACTAGTTCCTTACCTGTTCCGTTTTCTCCGCGAATAAGGACGGTCGTTTCAACTTTACACAATTTGTATATCAGACTGAAAACTTCCTTCATTTTGCTGTTGCTACCAATAATTTCACTTTCAATATCATCGTCAAAAATTGGATTTGAAGCAGCAAGGCTTGATACCATTTCGTGGGCCTCTAGACTTTTCTTGACGATGTCTGCTAGTTTTTCTGGTCGTACCGGCTTTTCTAAATAGTCATAGGCGCCTTCTTTAATGGCGGTGATGGCATCTTCTAAATTTGAGTGCGCTGTCATGATCACAACGAATGTACTTGGGCTATGTTCTTTAATTTCTTTTAAGGCTTCAAGTCCGTCCATTTCGGGCATACGGACGTCCATTAGAACTAAGTCCCAGTCCCGTGATTTAACTTTTTCTAAAGCCTCGCGGCCGTTAGCTGCTTCTTCAATTTCAAATTCAATATCTAGCTGCGTATTTTTTAAAATGGAGACAACCGATTTTCTAAGTTCAGCTTCGTCGTCAACTATTAGGGTTTTCAATTTCATCATTTATTTCTTCCAATCCATTTACAATTTAAAAGTTTATACTTCGTTATTCACTTCAGGACCCAATGGCAGACTTACAAAAATTGTCGTTCCCTTTTTTAACTCGGACTTTAAAGTGATTTTACCACCATGAAGTTCGATGAAGTATTTTACCAAATACAATCCCAGTCCAGTTCCCTTAGTCTTGTGATCCTGTGCTTTGCCCCGCACAAATTTCTTCCAAATATTTTCCTGGTCCTCAAGGCTAATGCCTTCGCCCGTATCGGTAATTTCGACAAAAACATCAGTTTCGGTCTCGTGCGAATGCACCTTTATAAGGCCGCCATCATCTGTGTATTTTATCGAATTTTCGATAATATTCAAGAACACTTCTGTAATCAACGTGACGTCAAATTCGATAAGAAACATGGGCTCTAGGCTGGTTTCAATCCGAATGCCTTTGGTTGCAGCTAGCGGTCGAAGGCGCTCTAGTACATTTTCAATGACTCCGTTAATGTCAGCAGTTTCTTTCATTATTTTGAAATCGCGCGATTCGACCCTTAACACTTTTAAAATGGATTGGATGTAGCGGTTTAATTCTTCTGAATAGTTTTTCAAGCTAAATAAATCGTCTTTCATTTCTGGTGGGGCGTCTCCGGCTGACATCAGTCGGTCTATTACAGCTTGAATTTTTGCAATTGGAGTTTTCAGATCGTGGCTGATCAAACTTACGAAATTGTTTTTTAATTGTTCAAGTTCCGCCAAATAGCTTTGCTCTTGCTTCAGCCGCATATGGGCTTTTTCAATTCGCAGTGCTTGGTACGCAGTAAATAGTAGCCAGATAAATATAAACAGACTGATCGGACTTATAATAGGAATCCAAATTGCAAAATTGTCAAACGTCCAAGCTGAAAAGGCGGCAGTTAAAGTAACAAGCCAAAGAAAGAAAAATAAAGCAACACTTTGTGGGTAACTTGAAATGATTGCCATGGCAATAAGTGCCAGTACAAATAAAAATCCAGCGTAAACAAGAAATGGCATTTTTTTAATAAAGTTATTTTTTTGTAGGTTTTCGACTACCTGGCCCCAGTATTCGTGCCGCGAAAGTAGTCCCATGGGCGTCTGAATTTGTGAGTAAGACGATTTTTCAGCACCAATCAGAACTATTTTATTTTTTAAAAATTCGGGGTGAAGTTTGCCACTGATGATATCCAAATAGGAAATATTTTGGAACTGTTCTGTCGTGGTGAAATTTATGATCGGAATTTGGTTCAAGTAGCGCTCGGTCCTTAATCCCTGGGTTAGCCTGAAGGCAAGATTTGGAAGATAATCAGGATTAATGAAAATTCTGCGACTGACGCCATCATCATCTTTCAAAATATCAATGTGTCCTAAATTAGAGCGATCAGGTCTAGTTGCAACTGGCAGCGACAGCTTTTCTAACTGACTTGAGTTGGTAGCCCAGAAAACGCGGGGATCTTTGAACGTAATAATCTCTTGGGACGTAAAGCGCATTTGACCAACATTGTCGCCAAAGTAAAGCGTTACCCCGACCGCCTGCGGAGACTGTTTTAGGATCTCAGAGATCATCCTGTGCCATAAGCCACGATCCCAATAAAAGCTATCGCTTAGGTCTGACATTTCATTGGTGTTAATTAGCGAATTGGTCTTAAGATCATAAATCTTTGAAAAGTCCGAAGCCCTGATTGTTACCAATACAACATCGCTAGATATATTTTGCGGGCCACGCAGGCGAAAACGATTGTCGTAAGTGCTGACTTCGTCGAATTTTAGGAATACTAACGAAATTAGCCAACATAAAATGGCGCGAAGCCAAAAGCCACGATTGATGGTGAACCAGCGTCCCCAGACCCCTAGTTTTTTATTAAACGATATTTTCACGCGATGCAAAATTAACTAAGTTCTCGGGTTATTTCAACTGTTTAATAGGGTATTCTGCCAACATGAAATGGATCCGAACGCAAGAACAACCACTACCACATTTTGAATCCTCGGTGCTAACGATAGGTAATTTTGATGGGGTTCACTTAGGACACCAAAAGTTGCTGAAGACTCTTGTTAAAACAGCAAATGAATTAAATACAAAATCAGTTGTCTGTACGTTTAAGCCCCATCCACGAACTATACTTGTTCCCAATCATCCGGTTCATAGACTTTTCGATTACAAAGACCAGGCCGAAATCATGGGACTACTTGGGGTTGATTTTTTAGTCGAAGAAAAGTTTAGTAAAGATTTAGCATTGATGCCTGCGGAAGCCTATTTAGAAGGTTACATTGACCGTTTTTATAAACCAAAGCATTTGGTTGTTGGATATGATTTTAGTTTTGGAAATCAGCGCTCGGGCAATACAGATTTTTTAAAAACGTTTTGTGAACCAGGTAGCCGCCCACCAGGTAGAACAGGAACGGCGCGACCTGGGAGAGGAAATTGTTGAGGAACTTGATCAGGAACTTGCGCTGATAGAACTCGAAGCGGATGCGGAAGATCCTTCCGAGGCGCGACGATATTTCGGCGCGCTCGTAATTCGAGGTGTCGTTGGCGTGCACTTCGACCACACCGTCGGCGACTTCGGCGATCCGCCCGGAGAGCTGGCGGGCGCTCAGTTGGCGCTGCTTCGCCAGCACCAGCAGGCGGCGCCGCAGCTTCGGAATGATGACCGCCTGGGTGGCCACGACGCCCAGCGCGACCATGCCCAGG
>JANPNP010000510.1:0-2318 GCA_031427535.1 Bdellovibrionales bacterium
GCAGTGACTGAGCGCTTTTTTAGAAGTTTAAAATCAGCAAGGGTTAACTATAAACAATATAAAACAAGAGCTGAAGGCATGGCGGATATTGCCGATTATATTGAATCGTTTTATAACCAAAAAAAACGGCATTCAACATTAGGTAATATTTCACCTGTAGAATATGAAGCTAGGCAAAAAATGTCTCTAATTAAATGTTGCAGAAAACTAGACCATTACACTTCCTCATTTGAGGCTACACGACCTGAGGCATCAAGCAGCATCCCACTTAATTAACTCAGGAAGCAGTCTTTACATCGTACAGCAGATACTTGGCCACAGCGATCTATCAGTGACACAACGTTATGCGCACCTTTTGATGAAGTCATTAAATGATGCGAGCGACAATGCTTCAGCAATCATCAAAGGTGCAATGAAGCATGTTATACCTGTTGTAGTGTAAGTGAATATTTAGGCGATTTAGGGCGAATTGTCCTGCTCGCCTTCTTATTTTATTTTTGCGAAATGCAAAATATTTAACGCAAAAATTTTCGCCGCGCCGTGTCCTATGCCCAAAAAATTTTACGGGATGCCCGGAGTGTCGCCGCCGCGAAAAAACTTCGCCTGCGCACGCCGAGGTGCCGAGTCGTTCAGACCTCGCGCCCCCGCCCCCAAAAATCGCGCGGGATTTATTTTCTTTAAAACGGACTTTTGCATTGCCCGCATGACCGAGGTCAATATTTTCTGATATGTTTAAGGCCCTACCCGAATGATTTGAGCTTTAGAACTTTAAAGCTCTATTCGACTTCCACCATTAACTCATTACGTTTTAAAAAAGGTAAGGTCCATGGTGGATTGTATCTGGCAAGTTCTGGATTACTAAGCACTTTAAAGTTTTTGCGTTTTATCCACTGATTGAGCTCAGCTAGTTTCATATGCATCTTTTCCTCACCCACTAACCCAGAAAATCGAACAACAGCGAATTTCTGTCCAGGCATTGGTCTGATCGTTACTTGTGGGTTATTTGGTTTTGGCAGTGTTTGTAAAGAGTATTGGCTAGGCATTACAAAATAAACTCTCCAGCCATTATTAGCTTGTTGCAAACCCACAGGTGCCGTTATAGAAATTTTCTCAGCCGATGTTTTAATAGCGACTGGTGCAGTCATGCTGATTTTTTCACTTTTACCTGATTGCGTTTTATTGTTACCGAAGATAAAGTCAGCAATCAGTTTAAATCCTTTACTGGACGCCTCACTCATGTCGCCGTCCACAAAGACCTCAGCGATTAATCTAGGCTGATATGTTCTTAGTTCAAAAGATTGTTCTTTTTCCAAGAGTGTAAATTTTGGTTCTTCAATAGACATTGCAGCATTTGAAAAAATTAATAAAGTGGAAGTCCATAGTATCGCCACTGGGCGCCAAAATTGATTTAACCGGTTTAAGCTTTGTTGAGACATTGCCATCATACTGTTTAATCCTAGATGCATTTTATAAAGCTTTACAAAATTGATTTACCAAACGTCGAATTTTATATTCTTTAACTAATAAATGGACAACGTTAATTGTAGTTTGTTTTTCTAGGCGAAAATTAGAAACATTTAACTACAACCGCTTTAATAGACGTTTATTAAAAATTAAAGTTGGGCTTCACCAGCTTAGGATTTATGATTAACACAATTTAGCAGACTCTAACTCAATAAATTTTGTATCAAATTTTTTTTGTAGTGTGCACATTCGGCCGTAGTAACTTCTCCCAGACTCAGCGGGATGGCCACCTGTCTATAACGGCTTTAAGAGACGCTAGTGATAGTGCTTCAGCCATCGTTAAATGCTCGATGAGATAGCTGTCATTAATTTAATTATTAGGTAAGTTATGGCGAAATTGTCCTGCTAGCATTCTTATTTAATATTTGCGAAATGCACATTTTTATAATGTAAATTTTTTTGACGCACCGCTACCTAAGACCCAAAAAAATTCTGCTGAATGGGCGTAGTTTCACCTCCGCAAAAAAACCTAGCCTACTCACGCCAAGATGACGAGTCAGACAGCCCTCGCCCCCCGCCCCCAAAAAGGTAGTAGGGATTTATTTTCTTTAAAACGGATCTTTGCATATGTCGCATGGCTAAGGTTAATCTTTTGGGTGAATTTAACCCAAGGTTAGCCGTTTTTTGGGTCATAACAAAATAGATAACTTTACGAAAAAGGAATTAAACCTGGAGTTTTATTGGCCTACCTATCAGGTAAAAATGTATTATTTAATTATTTATTTTACTTTCAACTTTCGGCCTTTAGCAGAGACTTGTGTCACAAAATTAAAGCTGAATTAGCAACTTAGTCA